>JBCCGX010000050.1:0-18875 GCA_039029035.1 Acidobacteriota bacterium
ATGGGCTTCGCCCTGGCAGCCGAAGCGGCCCGGCGCGGTGCCCGCACGACCCTGGTCGCCGGACCTGTGGCGCTGGCGACGCCGGCCGGTGTCGACCGGGTCGACGTCAGCACCGCTCTGGAGATGCAGGCAGCGATCCAGGCGCAGGCGGCGGAGGCCGACCTGATCGTCATGGCAGCTGCGGTGGCCGATTTCCGACCCGCCGAGCCAGCGAGCCGTAAACTCAAAAAGAGCGGCGGCGTGCCACGCATCGAGCTGGTGCAGAACCCCGACATTCTGGCCGGTCTGCCGGCGATCGCTTCGCAAGCGCTGCTAGTCGGCTTTGCCGCAGAGACCGAGCCTTCGGTGGAGGAGGCTTACGCCAAGCTGCAACGCAAGGGAGCGGATCTTCTGGTGTGGAACGATGTGTCGCGGGCCGACATAGGTTTCGGCGCCGAACACAACGAGGTGACGGTCTATCGCCGTGCGGGCGAGCCGACCGACCTCTCCAGGCGGCCGAAGTCCGAGCTGGCTACGGCGTTGATGGATCTCTTCGAAGAGGCCCTGAGGACCCGCGAGGCAGCCTCATGAGCGAGCTGCGGCCCGATGTGGCGCAGGCCCTGGCTTACCTCGAAGAGATCGGCTACGAAGATCTTTACCTGCAAGGCCAGCCCTCCGGGGACCGCAACGCGCCGGCGAAGGGCGAGCAGCCGTCCGCTGCGCCGCGGAAAGCCAGTGAGCCCGTCGCCGCTCCTCCCGCCCCGACGAGAGCTACACCTTCCGCCGAGCCGACCGCAGCCCCAACAGATTCAGTCCCGCCGGAAGTTGCTCAGCCGTCGGTTGCAGCTCCAGTTGGCACCGCACCCGCTGGCACCTCACCCGCTGGCACCGCACCCGCCGCGGCCGAGCGGGCCGCAAAACTCGAGACGCTTGCCGAGCAGACCCAAGGCTGCACCGCCTGCGTGCTCGCCGAGGGACGCAAGAAGGTCGTCTTCGGCAGTGGTAACCCCGACGCCGATCTGATGCTCATTGGCGAAGGGCCGGGGGCGGAAGAGGATCGTCAGGGCTTGCCCTTCGTCGGACCGGCGGGGGAGCTGTTGACCAAGATCCTGAAGGCGATCGATTTGGGGCGCGACGAGGTCTACATCGCCAATGTGGTCAAGTGCCGACCACCCCAAAATCGCGATCCGGAGCGCGACGAGGTGGCGGCCTGTCGCGGCTACCTGGAGCAGCAGATCGATTTCGTGCAGCCGCGGGTCATCGTCGCCCTGGGGCGGGTAGCAGCCCAGGCACTTCTCGGCACCACCGACGCGTTGGGGCGCTTGCGTGGCCGCTGGCACGACGTCCGCGGGGTGCCGACTCGAGCGACCTACCATCCGGCGGCCTTGCTGCGGTACACCACCTATAAGCGGCCGACTTGGGAAGACATGCAAATCGTCCGCGACCGCTTGCGTGAAGGCTAGCCAGGGAGCGGCGCGCGAAAGACCTGGCAGAACAGAGGAATCGACCCTCGAGCCGGGCGCGAAATCGGCCGTGGAAGCGATAGACTGCGGTCGATGTATCTGCGGACCAGGGCGCTCGACTGCCTGTACGTCAATTGGGCCCTGCCCCGCGAGGTGGCCCCTGCATTGCCGCCTCCGCTGCGCTACGAAGTCCACCAGTCAGGCGGTGTCGACTACGTCTTCGCCTCGACGCTGCTGTTCCATCTTTCGGGTCTACGCCTGGAGACCCTACCGTTCTTGCGCTTGTCCTACCCGCAGATGAACTGCAGGGTCTACGTGCTCGACGGTGACGGTGTGCCCTCGGTTCTGTTTCGCCGTATCCTTGTCCCGGCCTGGGTGGTGACAGCCTCGCGCTGGCTCAGCCGCCAACCGACCGCCGCCGCCCGCTTCGCCTATCCAAGACCCTCTAAAGGTCCGCGCAGCGACGCCTGGAGCTGGTCGGTGCACAATCACCAGAGCCTGGAGCTTGCCGGCAAGCTGGCGTCGCCGCGCTTCGGCCCCGGACCCAACCTCGGCGCCTGGGAGATCACCCTCGATTACTTTCGCCAGCGACCGCGCGGTTACGTGCTGTGGAAGGAGCAGCTGCGGCCGATCGCGACCTCCAAGGTCTCGGTCGAGGTTTGGCCCCTGCAGGTCGAAGTCGGCTCCGCCGGCCTGGTCGCCGAGTGCTTCCCAGACGCAACGGGCGATGTCTGGGGGGTGCCGCATTCCGCCTGGTTGTGTCCGGAGATCCCCTTCATCTTCGAGCTCGGCGAGCTGCGCACTCTACAGCTGCCGAGACGACGAGCGACAGCCGCTTCGGGGTTCTGACAAGCCTGATAGCTCTGAAGCGCAATTCGTACTGTTTGTCCGTAAGTCTCTAGGCTGGGCGCGTTTTAGTCTTTCTGACCGCTGGAAACGGTCTTGGATCTCACTGCATAACGTTCTACTTTAACTTGCCCGTTATTGGAGGGTGTCGAAGGCTGTCCCTGACGGACAAGAACGTCAATGGGGATTTGTCGAAGGCGCTCCGGAGCGACCTTCGGGCTTATGGGGATTGACCCTTTAGCTTTCTGACCCTCCAGAGCAAAGATGGGGATTCCCCATTGAGCTTTCTGACCCTTCAGAACGACCGTGGGGAATCCCCAGTCACGGGACAGTCTGACTCGGGCGTTATTTTTCAGCCGCTTCCGGTCGCGACCGATAGCGCTGGTACAGACTGTCGTGGCGGTTGTCCATCGAGACTACTTTGCCGCCGATGATGACGTGCAGGATCTGGGTCGTGATTTCCAGAGGATCGCCGTCAGTGACGATGAGATTGGCGATCTTGCCGGTTTCGATCGTGCCCAGGCGGTCGCCGACGCCGAAGATCTCAGCGGGGTAGGTGGTGATCGCCTTGAGGGCCTCGTCGCGGGGTAGACCGTAGCCGGTAGCCGTGGCAGCCTCGTAGGGCACGGTGCGAGAGGAGTGCGGGCCGCCGGGGCCGAAGCCGCCGCCGGCGCCGGAGGAGAAAGTGATGCGCACGCCGGCAGCAGCGAGCTCGCCAGCGTTGCGGAAGGCCCGATCGTAGGGATCGTCGTCCTCGGGCGGTAGGCTTTGGGTGCGCCCGAGGATGACCGGGATGTCCTTCTCGGCCAGGAGGTCTTTGACCTTCCAGGCGTCGCGCCCACCGGCAAGGATCATGTCGAGGTTCTCGGACTCGGCGAACTGCACTGCGGATTCGATGTCGCCTTCGGTGTCGGCAAGAAGAATCACTCGCTGGCCGCCGTCGAGCACTTTGGCCAGGGCCTCGAGCTTCAGGTTGCGCTCACTGCGCTCGGAGTCCTTGGCCTGGTTGTAGTGGCGCGCCGCGTCGAGCCAGTCGCGCAGTCCATTGCGCGCTTCGTCGGCGGTCTCCTTGGCCTCGTTGTAGGGTGCCGAGATGCGGCTGAAGGTGGAGAAATCGAAGCCGCTGGTGACCACCGGTGGCCACTGGATGACCATGGCGATCGAGGGATCGATCGCCATCTCTTCTACCGTCCAGCCGCCCAGGTGGACGAGAGCCGCCTGGCCGCCGATGACACCCGTGCGGCGATTGATACCAGGGGCGACCAGCGCCTGGGTGATGCCGTTGGCGCGGGTGACCGGGATCACTTCACTGGCCGGGTGGATGGCCGTTGCGGCCTGCAGGTGTGGGTTGTGATTCCCTAACTCGGTGGTGTCGACGGTGGCGGCAATGGCCGAGACCTCGACCAGGCCGAGAGTGCTGAAGGCGTCGAACAGGCCGGGGTAAATGTGCAGACCGCTGGCGTCGATGCGCGGTGCGTCGCGTGGCGCCGGCGCCGTGGGGCCGACGTGACGGATCACTCCCTCTTCGATCACCACGCTGCCGGTGATCGGATCGCCCGCCAAGCTGTGGACGGTGCCGCCGACCACGACGAGGGTCTCGGCGGTGACGCCACGGGTCGGGAGCAGGAGAAGCAGAGCGCCGGCGACGAGGACGCGTGGGCTGAATCGTTGCATGTCCATCATCGAATCTCCGAGGGGGTCAAGGTGGCGTTGGGCGCTACGGAGGCCTTCGGCGCTGCTGCTGCAGTCGATCCATGGGTGGGTGGTGGCGGCGGTGCCGGCTTCTCGGAAGCCGTGGCCTCGCTGGCGCTTTCCGCACCGCTGCCTTCGTCGTCCGACTCGTCCTCGTCCTCCGGCGGATCGAGCTTGGTCTTGAGGTCGTCGATCAAGGCTTGCCGCTGGCGATCGGCCTCGATGTCAAAGTAGAGATCGCCGTCGACGAAGGTCTTTTGGACGACAGAGAACACCGACAGGGGCGGTCCGTCGTAGAGCGTCAGGTCAGCGTCTTTACCGACCTCGATCGAGCCCACTCGATCGGCGATACCGAGCTGTTTCGCCGGATTGAGGGTCACGGTGGCGAGGGCGGCGACTTCGTCCATCCCGCCCCACTTCATCGCCTTGGCGGCTTCTTGGTTGAGGTGGCGCATCTCCTCGGCACTGTCCGAGTTGATCGACACCAGAACGCCGCGCTCAGCCATCAGGGCGGCGTTGTGGGGGATGGCGTCGAAAGCCTCCACTTTGTAGCCCCACCAGTCGGAGAAGGTCGAGGCCCCGGCGCCGTGGGCGGCGATCTCGTCGGCCACCTTGTAGCCCTCGAGCACATGTTGCAGGGTCGAGATCTTGAAGCCCTGCTCCTCGGCCAGGCGCAGCAGTTGCAGAATTTCGTCGGCGCGGTAGCAGTGGGCATGCACCAGGCGCTCGCCGTCGAGGATCTCCGCCAGGCGTTCGAGCTTGAAGTCGACCCGCGGTGGGGTAGGTTCCTTGCCGGCTTTCTGGTCGCGCTCGTAGCGCTGCCAACTGGCGCGATAGGTCCTGGCTTCGGTGAAAGCTTGGCGAATGACGTCCATCACCCCCATGCGGGTGGCGGGGTAGCGTCGCGCCACGCCGGGTGGCGGGTTGCCACGCGAGCGCTTCGGGTTTTCACCGAGGGCGAACTTGATCCCAGACGGTGCACCCGCGAAGCGCAGGCCGTCCGCGTTCTGGCCCCAGCGCAGCTTGATCACAGCATTGCCACCGCCGATCGGATTGGCGCTGCCGTGCAACACGTTGACTGTGGTGACGCCACCGGCCAGGGCGCGGTAGATCGCGATGTCCTCGGGCTCGATCACATCCTGGATCGTCACCATCGAGGAGACGGCGACAGTGCCTTCGTTGCCACCGCCTTCGATGGCGATGTGGGAGTGGGCATCGATGATGCCTGGCACCAGGGAGCCGCCGCCGGCATCGATGATCTCGACCCCGGCCGGGATGGGGATCTCGCTGCCGACGGCCTCGATCTTGCCGTTCTCCACCACGACCGTGCCGCTGGCCAGAGTGGCGCCAGAGACGGTGTAGACCCGGGCGTTGGTGATGGCGAAGGAGCCCACCTGGCGCACCGGACCACGGTAGACGGCCATCGCCTGGTCGAGCTCGTCGAGGGAGACGGCAGGCTCATCATCGCCGGCTTCGTCGGCAGACTTCTGGGCCGTGCGTCGACCCGAGACGTCCATCCGCATCGGACCGGCGGCCATCGAGCCGCTGGCAGTCTCGTCTTCGATGGTCAGAGTCCAGGAGACCTTGCTGCCGGGGCGTCCTGGGGCCTCGGTCTTGAAGCTCAGCACCTCGCCGCTTATGCGGCCCTGCTCGACCGAGCGCGTGCCACGCTGGGAGGTCAGCTCGCCGGAGGTCTTACCGTCCGGCTTCATGCTCAGCTCGAGGGTGAGGTCGCGTGTGCCGCCGGGGGTGACGAGCTCCATTTCCCAGGTCCCGGAGATATCGCTGGCCGGCGGCTCCTTGTCGGCGTCGTCGTCGCGCTGTTGGTACTTGCGACCGTCAACGAAGATGGCGCGAATTTCCACGTCCTCGGCCCAAGGCTCATCCGTGGCGACGATCAAGTTGGCGATTTTGCCCACTTCGATAGAACCCAGACGATCGTCGAGCCCGAAGAGGCGGGCGGCGTCGGAGGTCAGTGCGGCGAGAGCGGCTTCAGAGGTCAAGCCGGCATCGATCGCGGCGCGGACCCCGGCGAAGATCTTGTCAGGCCCCGAGAGACCGTCGGAGTAGAAGGCGAAGGGGACCCCGGCGGCATGCAGCAGGCCGGGCGTGGCGGGTGCTTTGTGTCGGTGGTAGTAGGTGGGTAGTGGGGTATCGAGATCCGGGTCGCGGTCTTTGGCGGCCTCGGGCCAGTCGAGGCTCACGAGAACGCCGGTACCTGCCTTGCTCAGGGTCGTGAGGCGCTCGTAGGCACCCTGGCCGCCGACCAACACGGGCTCGATCTGGTACTCGCTGGCCAGGCTCAGGACCCGATCGATCTCGCGCCCATGGTGTGCCGGCAGCAGCATGGGCAAGCCGTCTGCCATGGCCTGGCGCAGGGGGGCCAAGGTGCGGTCGTAGGTCGGGCGCTCACGGCCTTTGGGCGAGCGCTGGTAGAGCGCTTCGACAGCGGTCTCGTGGCGTGCATCGGAGAGCACCTGTTTGACGTAGGAGATGCCGCCCATTAACGATCCGGGGAAGGCGCGGAAACCCCCTCCGTTCGAGAAGGCGATGCGTTGGGCGACCGGTGTCGCCAAGACCCGCTGGCGCGGCTCCGCGTCGCCGAGGTGGATGGCAGCCGCTTGGCCGGCGAAGAGGCCGGCGCTCGGCGACGTCACCGCGGCGGTGAATCCGGCTCGGCGCCAATCCTCGACCCGCGAGTCCTCGGCCGTCAGCAGGTCGGCGGCACTGCGCCACGGGGTCGTCCCCGGCCGGTCCTCCGGGCCCCGAATCGTCGGTCCCCGAGCGCCTGGAGAGCGCCGCCCCGGGCCGCCGGCACCCGCCGGGCCGGCTTCGTCGCCGCGGCTCTGACCGAGATCGGTCAGGGCGTCAATAAGGCCCGGATAGACGATCAGGCCGTCACCCTCGACCACCCAGGCGTCGGCCGGGATCTCGAGGTCGCGACCGACGGCTTCGATCAGCCCGTTGGCGATCAGCACCGTGGCTCGCTCCAGGGTCTGGCCGGTGCCGGTGACCACCTGGACGTCACGAATGGCATAAAAGGGTGGTGGCTCCGGCCGCTCGGAGGCGGCCGGCCCGGCGCTGGCTAAGCACAGCGCGAGCATCGCTGCCGCGATCCTCGGGCGGGTTCTCTGGTGGCGCATGAACGTTCCTTTCTACGACTCGAACGAGCCTCGGACGGTGGGGCGAGCCGCACGGGACCGGACCCATCAAGGACTGTGGAAACCTCTATCAGCAACTCTTCGTTCGATTGTACTGACAGCAGCTTGGAACGCGAAACTCTGCCACGGGCCATGTCCGCGGCGGCGGCGAAATCAGCCGCCGGCTGTCGGGACCTGTGCTAGCATTTCGCGAATGTCAGATACCAAAGAGTCTTTGCCGGGTGATGTGCTTTCCCCCGCGGCGCATCGCCCCCAACGTATCGCAGTCCTGCCGGGGGATGGCATCGGTCCCGAGGTGACCGCCGAGGCGGTCAAGGTGATCGAGGCGGCGGCGACGCGGTACGATCTCGAGCTCGATCTCGTCGAGCTGCCGTGGAACGCCGACCGCTATCTGGAGACCGGCGAAACCCTGCCCGACGGGGCCCTCGACGACCTGCGCCAGCGCTACGCGGCGATCTTTATCGGTGCCTACGGCGATCCGCGAGTGCCGGATATGAAGCATGCTGCGGACATCTTGCTCGGTATCCGTTTCGGCCTCGATCTCTACGTCAATTTTCGCCCGATCAAGCTCTATCACGACGACCTCTGTCCGCTGAAGGGCAAGACCGTTGCCGATGTCGACATGGTGGTCTTCCGTGAGAACACCGAAGGGGCTTACGTCGGCATTGGCGGCAACTTCAAGCGTGGCACGGCGGACGAGATCGCAGTGCAGGAGGAGATGCACACCCGCAAGGGCGTCGAGCGCATCATCCGCGCCGCCTTCGAGTATGCCGAGAGCAAGGGTCGAAGGTCGGTGACCCTGTGTGACAAGTCGAACGTCATGCGTTTCGGTCACGACCTATGGCAGCGTTGCTTCGCCGAGGTGGCCGAGGAATATGCCGGGATCGAGACCCAGCACTTCTATGTCGACGCCCTGACGATGCAGATGATCCGCAAGCCGGAGATGTTCGACGTCATGGTGACCAACAACATGTTCGGTGACATCCTGACCGATCTCGGTGCCGCCTTGCAGGGCGGGCTGGGCCTGGCGGCCTCGGCCAATTTGCACCCGGGGCACATCTCGATGTTCGAGCCGGTGCATGGCTCGGCGCCGAAGTACGCCGGCCTGGGCAGCGCCAACCCGGTTGGCGCGGTGCTCTCTGCCGCCCTCATGTTGGAGGATCTGGGGCATTCAGCAGCGGCAGCGACGGTCGAGGCGGCAGTTGCTGATTCGATCGATAAGGGAGCGACGACGCGAGATCTGGGTGGTAACCTAGGGACGACGGAAGTCGGCGACCGCCTGGCAGATGCTGTGCGTCAAGCCGGCTAGTGTCGGTAGAGCAACCCTTCGGATTGCCAGACCGTGATGACGACAACGATGATGTGAGACCGTGCAATCGGCAGCCCGAGGCTCGGAACCCTGCAAAGGAAGGATGAATCCCTAGAGCACCATCGACGCGTAGTATTTGGATGACGCAGCACATCTCTTCGAGGGGGGACGTCAGAGCGCTGGACGGAGAACGTGATGCATCCGGAAGAGACAGATCTGGTTTACGACTGGAACGGTAGCTCGCAAATCGATCCGCAGGAGCGGAAGATCGAGCTCGACGACGAGACCCTTCGCGACGGCCTCCAGTCCCCCTCGGTGCGCTCTCCTCCGATCGAGAAGAAGCTCGAGATCCTGCATCTGATGAACGAGATCGGGATCGACGCGGCGGATATCGGTCTGCCAGCGGCCAATCGGAACACTTTCGAAGACGTTCTGCGTTTGGCGCGCGAGATCGCCGACCAACGTCTGCCGATCGAGCCCAATGCTGCTGCCCGGACGGTCATTTCCGACGTCGAGCCGATCGTCGAGATCTCGCAGCGCGCCAGCTTGCCGGTCGAGGTGGCGGTGTTCATCGGCTCGAGCCCGATCCGCCAGTACGCCGAGGCTTGGGAGATGGACCGGCTGGTGCAGCTGACCCATGACGCGGTGAGCTACGCCACGGCCAATAACCTGCCGGTGATGTACGTCACCGAAGACACCACACGCGCTCGGCCCGACGATCTCAAACGCCTCTATCGTACAGCGGTCGAAGCTGGGGCGCGCCGTGTCTGCGTCGCCGATACGGT
This sequence comes from Acidobacteriota bacterium, assembly GCA_039029035.1. Lineage (GTDB taxonomy): Bacteria > Acidobacteriota > Thermoanaerobaculia > Multivoradales > J023 > JAAELT01. The sequence continues at coordinate 9,236 of JBCCGX010000050.1, forward strand.
GGGCCATGCCACTCCGCAAGGCGCCGCCGCGGTGATCCGTTTCGTGCGGGCGGTGGTCGATGCCACCGGCGAGACCGTGAAGGTCGACTGGCACGGCCACAATGATCGCGGCCTGGCGGTCGCCAACGCCCTGACCGCCGTGATCGCCGGCGCCGATCGGCTGCACGGCACCGCTCTCGGGGTCGGCGAGCGAGTGGGCAACATGGCGATCGACCTGCTGTTGGTCAACCTGCAACTGCTCGGCTGGATCGACCGTGATCTCACCCGCCTGGCGAAGTATTGCCGGGTGGTCGCCGATTCCACTGGCGTACCCTTTCCCGACAACTACCCGGTCTTCGGCTGCGATGCGTTCCGTACCGGAACCGGGGTGCATGCCGCGGCGATCATCAAGGCGCGCGAGAAGGGCGATGAATGGCTCGCTGATCGAGTCTATTCGAGCGTACCGGCGGCGCTCGTCGGTTGCCGCCAGGTGATCGAGATCGGTCCCATGTGCGGGGTCTCGAATGTCGTTCACTGGCTGAAAGAGAACGGCTATCCGGACGATCCCGAGCTCGTGCAGATCGTCTTTGATCGCGCCAAGAGCAGCTTGACAGTTCTGTCGGAGGCCGAAGTACACGAGATCTGTCGCGGAGCGACCTCGGCCGCTTGACTGCGATCTGGCGTCGCCTGGTCGAGACCTATCTCGACGCTCTCATCGCCGAGCGCGGCTTGGCGCGCAACACGGTCGAAGCCTATCGTCGCGACCTCGTGCGTCTCGGCGAAGACCTCGAGAAGAAGGGCCTCGACCCGGTGCAGGCCACAGCGCCCGACCTCCAGGCCCATCTCAGGCGGCTACGCCGGGGCGGCTTGTCGCCGCGATCGATCAGCCGCGGTGTCGCTTCGATCCGTGGCTTTTATTCCTTCCTGATCGATGACCGGCAACGCCAGGACAATCCGGCGATGCACCTGCTGGCGCCCAAGACCTGGCGCCAGCTGCCCAAGGTGCTGAGCGAGAGCCAGATCGAAGCGCTGCTCGACGCGCCGGACCTGAGCCATCCCCTAGGAGTGCGCGACAAGGCGATGATCGAGCTGCTCTATGCTTCGGGCTTACGGGTCAGCGAGTTGGTGGGCTTACAGCTCGGTCAGCTCCGTCTGCATCAGGGTTTTCTCATCGCCTTCGGCAAGGGCAGCAAGGAGCGGGTCGTACCGGTCGGGGAGCGGGCCGAACTCTGGGTGGGGCAGTACCTCGGGGAGGTCCGCCCTGGGATCGTCAGTGGCCGTCACGAGACGGTCTTCATCAACCACCGCGGCGGCGGACTGACGCGCCAGGGGCTGTGGAAGATTCTCAAGGGATACGGGCGGGAGGTCGGCATTCGAGGCCTCTCGCCCCATGTGCTGCGGCACAGCTTCGCCAGCCACTTGCTGGAGCATGGTGCCGATCTGCGAGCCGTGCAGATGATGCTCGGGCATGCCGATATCTCGACGACCCAGATCTACACCCACATCCATCAGCAGCGGCTGAAATCCCTCTACGATCGCTTCCACCCGCGGGCGCGATAGACAAACCCTGTCCCGCGGGTGGTCGCCGAATCTCGGCGGCGCCTCAGGGGCTACTGGACGGCTTCGTTGAGCGCCTTGCCGGCTTTGAACTTCACGACCTTCTTGGCCGGGATCTGGATGCTCGCGCCGGTGGCGGGGTTGCGGCCTGTGCGGGCGGCGCGCTCTGTGATGTTGAAATTGCCGAATCCGGCGAGAGCTACTTTGTCGCCGTTGGCCAACGCGGCCTCGATTCCGCCCAGCGCGGCACTCAGGGCCTCCTGGGCTTCGCTCTGGCTGATTCCTGCGGCGGTGGCCATCCGATTGACCAGTTCTGCTTTGTTCATCGTCTCTCCTTTGAGATTGTCTCGGTGTTGCGCCAAGGTCGTGACGTCAACGGTCACGAGGTGCGCTTCGGTCTCGATCGGTTGTCAGCTCACAGCAGCGCAGTCGTCTGGTGCGCAGTTGTCTTGGGCGTTACGGGCTCGATTGTCGTAAGGTAAGACGATGAGCCACCACCCGCTACACTGGTTCCAAGGCGATCGCCGCGAGTTACACCGCGCGACGGATCGTCGCCTGAGCTGCCCTGAGCGTGTCGTCCGTCTGTTGTTGATGACCTGGCTGCTGATTTTGTTTAGCGGAACACCGGTTGCCGAGGCCGAGCTCATTCTTTTTGCCAACGGTGGTTTCCTCAAAGTGGCTGATTTCGAGCTCGTGGACGAGAAGATCCGGCTCACGCTGCCGTCCGGTGGCTCGTTGGTGTTGCCGATCCTGCGCATCGAGCGCATCCTCGAAGACGAGGTGCCCCTCGAGTCCGAGATCGAGGCGCCGCCGGTCGACGCCGCGCCGGCCGTCTTCGACCTCGCCTTCGATCCGTCGCAACCTGTCCCGTCGGTCCCTTTCGCTGATCTGATCTACGGTGCCGGCCGTCGTCACGCGCTCAATCCGGCACTGTTGGCGGCAGTGGTGCGGGCCGAATCGGCGTTTCAGCCGCAGGCCGTCTCACACAAGGGGGCGCAAGGCCTGATGCAGCTGATGCCGGCGACGGCGCGACGCTTCGGGCTCGAGGGCAGCGAGGTGTTCGAGCCGGCCAAGAACATCGACGCCGGGGCACGTTACCTCAGCTGGCTGGCGCAGCGCTTCGACGGCGAGCTGGCGAACGTTCTGGCGGCCTACAACGCGGGTGAAGGAACGGTCGACCGCTACCAGGGCGTGCCGCCCTATCGTGAAACCCGTAAGTATCTGCAGCGCATCTATTCCGAGCTCGGGCTCGACCCTTCGTCCTGGTCGCCGCCGCCGTCCGGACGGTAGGCCATGACCAGCAGGGTGCGGTCGTCCTCGGGCGGGCCGCCGCCGGTGTGGCGAGCAACGGCCTCGAGGAGCCGGTCGCGGACGGTGGCGGGATGGGGCTCGAGGCCGGTGAGTGTTTGGACGACACGCTCGTAGCCGAAATCGCCCGACGGTTCGGTCTCGCCGTTGCTGGTGGCCTCGATCAGACCGTCGGAGAGCCACACGAGGAGGTCACCGGGAACGAGCTCCAGGGTCGTCTGCCCATAGTCGTTGCCGAGGGCCCCGAGGGGGGTACCCGGCAGGAGGACTTCCGTCACCTCGCCCTGGCGCAGCAGGTAGGTCGGTGGGTGGCCGGCGTTGGTCAGCACCAGCTCGCCGGTCGAGCTGTCGACCAGCGCCAGGGTGGCGGTGACAAAGCCGCGGCGGTCGCCCGAGCTCTGCAGGCGATGGCGCAGAAGATGGTGCAGGCGCTTCAAGATCTCCTCGGGGCGGTTTTCCTCTTCACACAAAAGGGTGAGAGCTGACTTGACCATCGCCATGCGCAGGCCGGCCGACAGGCCGTGGCCGGACACGTCGGCGATCACCACTGCGAGGCGCTCGTCACCCATGGGCAGCAGGTCATAGTAGTCACCACCGATTGCCGTCGAGGGCTCGAAATGGGTGGCGAAGCGCAACGCGGAGGGGGCGGCCAGGGTGTCAGGCAGGAGGCTCTGTTGTAGGGCGCGAGCAATCGAAATCTCCTTCTCGAGGATCTCCTTCTGCGCCGCTGTGGCCACCAGCCGCTCCAGGTTGATCGCCATGCGGTTGAAGTTGGTCTGTAGAGCGCCGATCTGGTCGCGCCGCTGCACTTCGATGCGGGCGGCGAAGTCGCCCTGCTGCACCCTTTCGGTGGCGTCGCTGAGGTGATTGACCGCGCGACTCAGGCCAAGAACAAGGAGCAGGGCCATGAGGGCGGCGATAACGCCGAGGTTTACCAGCAGCAGGGTGATACCAAAGAAAACCAGGTAGACGAAGAGGTTGACCTCCGAGGTTCGCGACACCAGGTGATAGTGCAGCGCACGCAAAGTGGCGGTCAAAGTCGCGGAGACATACTTGGCCACACGCTCGCCGGTGGCAAGATCGAGAAAGGGCTCCGAGACCTCGACCCAGGTCACGATCGGACGATCGAAGAGTTCCGGGTCGTCGTTTCCGGGGTGGAAAAACTGTCTTAAGTCGTCGCGGGTCGAATCGAAATGGGGTGGCTCGAGCGGGTACTCGCGCCGTCCAAAGGTAATCTTCATCGTCTCGTTACGCGGATCGTCGGCGCGGAAGAGCTCGACCCAGATGCCGCCGCGCTCGGACAGCTCGCGGCTCAGGTTGCCGTCGAAGATGGCAAGAATGCTGTAAGGCTCCTCGCGCACCGCTGCCGCCAGGGTGGGTGTGCCGTCGGCACCGGCCACCAGGGGGAGGCTCTCGAGCTGGGCTGACAGATCGTCGATCGAGTCGCTCGGCCACCAGGACTGCCAGAGCTCCGGTGCCTCGGCCGCACCAGTCAGCTTGCGGCCATCGCGGTAGTAGGCGAACCGGACCGGCACTACGTGCTCGATCGGCGCGAAGTTGCCACGCAGAACCTGCTCCATCTCGCGATGTGCGGCGAAGCGCAGATCGTTGTTGATCGACGCCAAAGCGTCGCGGTAGACGTGGCCGAGAAACGAGCCGCCAGCGATGTAGGCAGCGACCAGGACGAGGAGCAGCAGCAGCGGCAGCGGTACGACGCCGATCAAAAAGTACGAGAAGGCGAGGCGACGCCCGACACGCCACAGAAAGCGCTGCAGTCCACGGGTGAGCAGCCACAAGAACAGGGCAATGAAGCAGGCCAGGGCGAAGGTCTGCAACAGCGAGCCGCCGAGCCCGAGGTCGATGTCCTGCCACCAGAGAGCGAAGCCAACGATGGCCAGCACGCTCGAGAGGGCGAGGAGTGGCTTGCGCTTCACCATAGATCCCGGGGCTGTCGATCTCGTATGCACTACGTAGGCGAGATTCGGAAGTTGCCTTGCCAGCCGCAACCCAGTGCCAGCCCTGGAGCTCGACGGGCCCTGGGCGACGGTGACAGATTCGACGGTGCTCTGCTACGATATCGCCCCGGGGGGAGTGTACCTAGACACAAGCTCCCGCGGAAGACGTCGAGAATCCAGTGCATCAGAGAGGTCCCATATGACGATTCCCTCGTCGGCAGAGTCGGGCTCTGCTCAGACCGCCGCGACGGCGAGCGATAACGATCCGCAGCTGTCGGCCGAGAAGCTCTCCGAAGTCGTCGTTCGATTCGCCGGCGACAGCGGCGACGGCATGCAGTTGACTGGTACGCAATTCACCAACACCTCCGCCCTGATCGGCAACGATTTGTCGACCCTACCGGATTTTCCGGCCGAGATTCGTGCCCCGGCAGGCACCTTGCCAGGTGTGTCGGCCTTTCAGGTGCGGATCGCCGACTACGATATCCACACTCCGGGGGATCTGCCGGACGTGCTGGTGGCAATGAATCCGGCGGCGCTGAAGACCAATCTGGCCGATCTCAAGCCCAACGGCATCCTGATTCTCAATCTCAACGAGTTCACCAAGCGCAACCTGCTCAAGGCGAAGTACGACAGCGATCCGTTGGAGGATCCTGCTCTGGACGGCTATCGGGTCTTTCGGGTCGAGCTGACCAAGCTCACTCGGGCTGCCTTGGACGAGCTCGAGATCGACAATCGTAGTCGTGATCGGTGCAAGAACTTTTTTGCTCTGGGCATGATCTACTGGATGTTCAGCCGGCCGCTCGACAACTCGATCGAGTGGCTGAACAAGAAGTTCGCCACCAAGCCGTTGATCGCCGAGGCCAACATCAAGGCGCTCAAAGCGGGTTGGAACTACTGCGACATCACCGGCACCTTCCAGACCCGGTACGATGTCGAGCCGGCCGAACTGGCGCCTGGCACCTACCGCAACATCAATGGTAATTCGGCCTTGGCCCTGGGCCTGGTCGCCGCCAGTCGCCGCAGTGGCCTGCCCTTGTTTCTCGGTTCCTATCCGATCACGCCGGCCTCCACCGTATTGCACGAGCTGGCGCGCTACAAGCAGTACGGCGTCTCGACCTTCCAGGCGGAAGACGAGATCGCTGCGGTCTGCGCTGCGATCGGTGCGTCGTTCGGCGGTGCCCTCGCCGTCACCACGACCAGCGGCCCGGGGATCGCGCTCAAGTCGGAGGGCATGAATCTGGCGGTGATGACCGAGCTGCCACTGGTGGTGTGCAACATCCAGCGGGCTGGCCCGTCCACCGGTATGCCGACCAAGACCGAACAAGCCGACTTGTTGCAAGTCATGTTTGGGCGCAACGGCGAATCGCCGATCCCGATCATCGCGCCGGCGTCGCCGGCGGACTGTTTCGAGACCGCGGTCGAAGCCTGTCGCATGGCACTGCGTTACATGGTGCCGGTGGTCTACCTGTCCGATGGCTACCTGGCGAACGGCTCGGAGCCGTGGAAGCTGCCGCAGGTCGAGGAGCTGCCGGATCTGCGGATCGACTTCCACAGCTCGGCGGAAGACTTCGAACCCTATCGTCGCGACCCGGCGACCCTGGCACGCAACTGGGCGGTTCCTGGTACGCCCGGCCTGGAGCATCGCATCGGCGGCCTCGAGAAAGAAGAGGTTACCGGCAATGTGTCTTACGAGCCGGACAACCACGAGCGCATGACGGAGATCCGGGCCGAGAAGGTCGAGCGCATCGCCGAAACTATTCCGGCCGTGGAGGTCTCCGGTCCAGCTAGCGGCAAGCTACTGGTTCTGGGTTGGGGTAGCAGCCTCGGTGCGATCACCGGCGCGGTCAACCTGGCGCGGGACAAAGGCTATACGGTCAGTCGTGCCCATTTACGCCACCTGAGCCCCCTGCCGAAGAACTTGGGCGAAGTCCTGGCGAGCTTCGATCAGGTGCTACTGCCGGAAATGAACAGCGGGCAGCTGGCGCTGTTGCTACGGGCCCGCTACCTGAAGGACATCCTCTCGATGCCGAAGATCCAAGGCAAGCCGTTCAACCGTATCGAGATTTTGGACAAGATCGTCGAGCTGCTGGGGGAGAACGCCTCATGACGACCGAAACCGCGACGCTGACGCGCAAGGACTTCCAGTCCGATCAGGAGGTCCGCTGGTGCCCGGGCTGTGGCGACTACGCCATCCTCAAGGCGGTTCAATCGGTCTTCCCGAAACTTGGCATTCCGCGCGAGAAATTTGTCATCGTGTCGGGCATCGGCTGCTCCAGCCGCTTCCCTTACTACATGAACACCTTCGGCTTCCACACCATCCACGGGCGTGCACCGGCGGTGGCGACCGGTCTGAAAGCCAGCCGGCCGGATCTCGAGGTGTGGGTCGTCACCGGTGACGGTGACGCGTTGTCGATCGGTGGCAACCACTTGATCCACACCCTGAGGCGCAACGTCGGGGTCAAGATCCTGCTGTTCAACAACCGCATTTACGGCCTGACCAAAGGGCAGTACTCGCCGACCAGCGAAGTCGGCAAGCGGACCTCGTCGACCCCGGTGGGCTCACTCGACAATCCATTCAATCCGCTGGCCCTGGCGCTCGGTGCCGGAGCGACCTTCGTCGCTCGCGGTGTCGACATCTTTCAGAAACATCTGACCGAGGTGCTGACCCAGGCGGCAGCCCACCGCGGCACGGCTTTTGTCGAGATCTACCAGAACTGCAACATCTTCAACGATTTTGCGTTCTCCTATATGACCGACAAGGCTAAGCGGTCGAGTCAGTGCATCTACCTCGAGCACGGCAAGCCGCTGGTCTTCGGCGATAACGAGCAGTGGGGTCTGAGAGTCAAGGACATGCGATTGGAGGTCGTCGAGCTCGGTGATTCGGTGAGCGCCGATTCGTGTTTGGTCTGGGATGAGACCAACCCGGTTCTAGCCGCCTTGATGGCCCACCAGCTGCCGCCCGGCCCGACGCCTCTCGGCGTGCTAAGACGGGTCGAAGACACCCCGTTCGAGACCGCCATGGTGGATCAGATCCAGAGCGAGATCGACCGCAAGGGTCCGGGCAAGCTCGAAGACTTGATCCATGCCGGAGATACCTGGACTGTCGGCTAACCCGACGTTCGATGACCGTTGACCTTCGATCCAGACGAGCCTATGAACGAGACCAGCCACAGCCCAGAGTCGAGCGACATCCCGCAACCGCTGGCGGCGGATGAAGGGGCGGGAGTCCCTATCGAACAGGCGGACGGCGCAGCGGGCGCCGAAGCCGCCGCGCCTTCTCCCAGGCGATGGCGGCGTCATGGGCGCATCCTGTGGGGAGAGTGGCTCAAGCCGTTGCTGATCATCGGCCTGGTGATGTTCTCGTTCCGCTCGGCCGTGGCTGACTGGAACGACGTGCCGACCGGTTCGATGAAGCCGACGATTCTCGAAGGGGATCGCATCTTCATTAACAAGGTGGCCTACGATCTGAAATTCCCCTTCACCACCTGGCGCCTGGCACAGTGGAAGGATCCAGCCTGGGGTGACGTGGTGGTCCTGCGCTCGCCCGAGGACGGCAAGCGGTTGGTGAAGCGTGTCGTCGGCCTACCGGGTGATGTTCTGGAGATCCGCGGCCGCATCTTGGTGCGCAACGGCGAGCCGGCGGTCTACCGCATGCTCGAGGTCGAAGGCGGAATGATCTACCTCGACATGGAGCCGCCGCCAGCCCTCTACACCGAGGCTTTCGACGGTCGCAAGCACCCGATCATGTTGCGTGGCAACGGGCTGCATCCGCCCGGACCATTCATCGTCCCCGAAGGCAAGTTTTTCGTCATGGGCGACAACCGCAACAACAGCCGTGACTCGCGCTACTTTGGCCCGGTCGACCGCTCGGCGATCCTCGGTCAGGCCACTGCTGTGGCCCTCTCGCTCGACCGCGAGCACTACTACAAGCCGCGTTGGCAGCGTTTCTTCAGCGACTTGCCTTAAGCTAGATCGACTCCTCGTGCATCATCGAGTCGAGGAGCACGCGAAAGTAGTGGTTCGAGCCGTAGAAGGCGAAGTTCGACACGCGTGAGGTGTAGACGCAGGCGAAGTCGTCGACCTGGCTGCCGAAGAGGCTCTTGTTCGAGCCTTGCTTGAACAGCGAACCCCAATAGGGGTTGATCGCGGTACCGATATGCCCTTGCAGGCGGCGGACGTGCTTGCGCATCGCCTTGTGCTCGCCGCGTAGAGTCGCGAGCAGGTTCTTGGTGCGTTCGATCGCCCGTTCACTCTCTTCGTCGGTGCTGTCGTCGTCGAGCTGGCGATACAGCGTCAGAACGTCGTTGAGGTCGTCCATGCGCTGGCCGAAGTCGGCCAGCTCAGCCCGCAGGACATCCATATGCCGGTGCTGCGCGGTGAGGCCCTGGCGGATCTGAAGCTCGTCTTCGAGCTCCGAGACGACCAGGGCGGTACGCCAGGTCGAGGTCAGCTTGGACGATAGGATGTCGCCATAGATGTGGTCGCCGACATAGAGCATCTCTTCGCCGGTGCCGCCAAGCAGCCGAGCGAGACCCTCGCGTGAGCCGCCGGCGTAGACGCCGCCCCACTGCGGCTCGTCGACCTCACCAACCTCTTCACCCTGGTCGTCGAGCACCTTGAAGGGCCGTTCCTTGCGAAAGAAGCCGGGCTTGCCAGCCGAGACCACCACCAGGTCGAAGATGTCGCGCCACGAGGCAACCCCAGGTAGCGCGTGGTCGAACAGGTGTGCACACAGGGCGTGGGTGTAATACCACTCGGAATTGGTGATCAGGATCAGCCGGCGGTCGCGCAGGGCCATGCGCTTGAGCGCCAGGATGAGCTCCTCGTCGCGCGGTAGGTAG
>JBCCGX010000051.1:0-18769 GCA_039029035.1 Acidobacteriota bacterium
CTTCGCCGACTTGATCGAGAATCTGCCGAATCGCGGCGGTCGCCCCGTTGCCAGCGCCGAGCAGCACCTGCGCCGGGCCCGTGCCGTCGCTCAACGAGGCGAAGAGCATCCGCGGGGTGCGATCGGCCTTCGAGCTGGCCGGCGCCTCGTCTCGGGTGGATGGATCGCGTAGTGCGGCGACTAGCTGATGGGCTACCTGGCGCTCGACCTCGTGGGGGAGTGGCTCGATATCGATCAGCTGGTCGAACCAGAGGGTTCCCTGGGCCGCGGTCGGGACCACGAAGCCGGCGGCGAGTAACAGACCGGCGATGCAGAGGACTTGGCGTAGGGTGTTTTGCATCGGCGATCCTCGTTCTCGAGACCGTTGAGCGACTTTTCGGTAGGCCGACTCGCCGTACCGAGATTATCGCTACAATCCCGATGATGAGACACGTGTTGCCGTCTCGCGCCTGGCTCGTATTGCTCCTTGCCGCGCCCTGGCTCGCCTGTTCGGTCGACGAGCCGACGCCGTCGACACAGCTGATCACCGACGTCCGCCTGGTCGACGGGACCGGCGCTGCCGCCCGCCCTGTGGCGGTGCGAATCGGCGGCGATCGGATCGTCGAAGTCGGTGATCTGCGACCTGCGACGGGGGAGGAGGTGGTCGACGGCGGTGGCCTGGTGCTGGCTCCGGGGTTCATCGACACGCACTCGCACCACGACGAGGGATTGCTCGAGGCGCGTGAAGCGCTGGCGGCGGTCAGCCAGGGGATCACGACGATCATCGTCGGTCAGGACGGCGGCTCCCATTTGCCGCTGGCGAATTTCTTCGCCAGCCTCGAAGCCAAGCCACCGGCGATCAACCTGGCGTCCTATGCCGGGCACAACACGATTCGCGCCGAGGTCATGGGGGAGGATTTCGAGCGCCTGGCGACCGACGAAGAGATCCTGGCGATGCGTCGCCTGCTGCGCCAAGAGCTGTCGGCCGGGGCGCTCGGCTTGGCCACCGGCCTGGAGTACGATCCTGGAATCTATTCGAGCTACGAGGAGGTGCTCGCCCTGGCACAGGAAGCCGCCGCGGCCGGCGGGCGCTACATCAGCCACCTTCGCAGCGAAGATCGCTACCTTTGGCAGGCGGTCGAGGAGATCCTGCGCATCGGCCGCGAAGCCGAGATCCCGGTGCAGATTTCGCACATGAAGCTCGCCATGGTCGGTTTGTGGGGGCAGGCGGGTGGCTTGCTCGAACGCTTGGAGCAAGCGCGGGCGAACGGCATCGAGGTCAGCGCCGACGTCTACCCCTACCCTTACTGGCAATCGACCTTGACAGTGCTCTATCCCGAGCGTGATTTCGACAGCCGCGAGACCACCGAGCTCATCCTGCGCGAGATCGCACCGGCTGAAGGCCTGCTGTTGGGGCGCTTCGACCCGGAGCCGTCCTATGTCGGCCAGACGGTGGCCGAGATCGCGACGCAACGGGGTACCGACGAGGCGACCACGCTGATGGCCTTGATTGCCGAGTCGCAGACCCTGGCGCAAGCGACCGGAGAGAGCACCGAGAGCGTGATCGGCACCAGCATGGACGACGACGACGTCGCCCGCCTGTTGGCCTGGCGGCACGCCAACGTATCGACTGACGGTGAGCTGGCCGGCCGGCACCCGCGCGGCTTCGGCGCCTTCCCGCGCGTCCTCGGCCGCTACGCTCGGGATCGCGGTGACCTGAGCCTGGAGGAGGCGATTCGCAAGATGACGTCCCTGGCGGCCGAGCACATGGGGCTGGCTGACCGTGGCGTCATTCGCCCCGGTGCCTTCGCCGATCTTGTGCTGCTCGATCCCGAGCGGGTGATCGATCGGGCGACACCCTCTGAGCCGCAGCAAACCGCCCTCGGCATCGAACGCGTCTGGGTGGCGGGTGAGACGGTGTACGTAGGGGGGGCGCCGAGCGGGGCCACCCCGGGGCGGGTCCTCCGTCGATCGCCGTGAGCACGAGCTCTGCTGCGGTCGATGACGGGTCGCTACCGATCCTTCACCTGGACGATGCGATCGTCGTCGTCGACAAACCCTCCGGGCAAGTGGTGCATCGCGGCTGGGCGCGCGATCGGGTGGTGGTGATGGGCCGGGTACGGGATCAGCTCGGACGCCACGTTTACCCCGTCCATCGGCTCGACCGCGGCACCAGCGGTGCCCTCGCCTTCGCCCTCGATCGACAGATGGCGCGGCATCTGCAGGAGGCCTTCGCCGACGGGCGCATTGCCAAACGCTACCTCGCCCTGGTGCGGGGCCATGCGCCGGAGGCAGAGGTGGTCGATCATCCTGTACCGAAAGCGCCTAGGGGTGCGCGGGTGCCGGCGATCACCGAGATCCGCCGTTTGGCCACCTTCGAGCGCTACTCGCTGGTCGAAGCGCGGCCGCGGACTGGCAAATACCACCAGATCAGGCGGCATCTCAAGCACCTGAGCCACCCTCTGATCGGCGACGTCAAGTACGGCAAGGGCGAGCACAATCGCCTCTTCCGTCGCCGTTTCGGCCTGCACCGGTTGGCCCTACACGCCCGCGAGCTCGCCTTCGCGCACCCGGCCGATGGGACCCAGCTGCGCCTGCTCGCGCCGCTGCCCGAAGATCTGGCCGTGCCTTTCGCGGCCATGGGCTTCGATCTCGAGGCGATCTGACAGCGTCTTCAATCCGCTCCGAGAACCCACCGGCCGCGTCGTGTCGGTTGGCGAACGGCGACCGTGAGCTCAGCGAGAAAGTCGTCGCGATCCCATTCGCGGGCGCCCAGACTGGCGAGGTGCTCGGTGTGGATCTGGCAGTCGACCATCCGGAAGTGCCAGGCCTCGAGCTGGCGGACCAGGGTGGCGAAAGCGACCTTCGAGGCATCCGACTCAGTGTGAAACATCGATTCGCCGCAGAAAAGGGTCCCCAGGGCGAGACCGTAGAGGCCGCCGACGAGCCGTTCACCCGACCAACACTCCACGGAGTGGGCGAGCCCCATGCGATGCAGTGCGGTGAAGCCGGCGATCAACTCTTCGCTGATCCAGGAACCCCCTTGGTCCGGTCGCTCGGCCGTTGCACAGCCGTGAATCACTTCGTCGAAGGCGCGATCCAAGGTGACCCGAAAGCGGCCTCGGCGCAGGGTCTTGGCCAGGCTGCGCGACACGTGCAACTCCTCCGGCCGCAGCACCATCCGTGGATTGGGCGAGAACCAGGCGTGCGGCATGCCCTCGTTGGGCCAGGGGAAGATGCCGTTGGCGTAGGCGGTCAGTAGAAGCTCGGGCCGGTAGTCGCCGCCAACCGCGAGTAGACCGTGATCCGCCGCGTCGCGGGGGTCCGGGAATACGCTATCTGAGCTCATGACTCGACATCCCCGCCAAGCCTATCAGGGGTGCTCTGGCCGTATGGGCACCCGGTCGAGAAGGTGCTAGACTTCAGGCCCCCGATCCGGAGGAACCGCCTGATCCGCGATCGCCCTCTGCGGCCGTTCGACGACCTGGGTGCGACCTCCCGGCAAGCTCGATTTCAAGGAGGCACAGTTGAAGATTCATGAATACCAGGCGAAGGAGATCCTTCGCCGCTACGGCGTACCGACGCCGAAAGGCCGGGTGACGGACGATGCGTCGGACGCCCGGGCGATCAGCGACGAGCTCGGTGGCCGCTGTGTCGTCAAGGCACAGATCCATGCCGGCGGCCGCGGTAAAGGCGGCGGCGTCAAGCTCGCCGGCTCGAGTGACGAGGCGGCGGACCTGGCCGGCAGCATTCTCGGCATGCAGCTGGTTACTCCGCAGACCGGAGCCGAAGGGCAGACCGTGCGCAAGATCTTGATCGAAGAGGCGGTCGACATCGCGCACGAGATCTACCTCGCCATCACCCTCGACCGTGAGGCTGAGCGGCCATTGATCATGGCGTCGCGCGCCGGCGGTATGAACATCGAAGAGGTGGCGGAGGAGAACCCGGAAGCGATCATTCGCCAGCACTTCGATCCCCACCTCGGCCTGCTGCCGTTCGAAGCCCGCGCCGTCGCTGCGGGCCTCGAGCTGGAGGGCAAGACCGCCAGGCAAGCGCAGAAGCTGATCGCCAACCTGGCGCGCGCCTTTCTCGACACCGACGCCTCACTGGCCGAGATCAATCCGCTGTTGATTACCGGCAGCGGCGACGTCCTGGCGCTGGACGCGAAGATGAACTTCGACTCCAACGCTCTCTTCCGGCACAAGGACATCGTCGAGATGCGCGACCTGGAGGAGGAAAATCCGCTCGAGGTCGAGGCCGGCAAGTTCGGCCTCAATTACATCAAGCTGGATGGCAATATCGCCTGCATGGTCAACGGCGCCGGCCTGGCGATGGCGACCATGGACATCATCAAGCTCTACGGCGGCGAGCCAGCGAACTTCCTCGATGTCGGCGGCTCCGCCAGCCAGGAGGCGGTCAAGAACGCCTTCCGCATTCTGGTTTCGGATCCCTCCGTCGAGGCGGTGCTGATCAATATCTTCGGCGGCATCGCCCGCACCGACCGCATCGCGGCCGGTGTCGTCGGCGCGCTGGAAGAGCTCGGTGGCGTCGACCTGCCGGTGGTCGTCCGGCTCGAAGGCACCAACGTCGAGCGCGGCCGGGAGATCTTGCAGGAAGCCGACTTCGACTTCATCGTGGCAGGACAGATGGCCGACGCGGCCGAAAAGGCTGTGGCAGCCGCAGCCGGAAAGGCAGGTGCGTAATGGCGATCTGGGTGAGCAATGAGACCCGCCTTCTGGTGCAGGGCATTACCGGTAAGGAGGGCGAATTCCACGCTCTCGGTTGCCGCGACTACGGCACGCAGGTGGTCGCCGGGGTGACCCCCGGCAAGGGTGGTCAGGAGGTCGACGGCATCCCGGTCTTCGATTCGGTCGCCGAGGCGCGACAGCAAGCCGGCGTCAACGCCTCGATGATTTTCGTCCCGCCGCCTTTTGCCGCCGACGCCATCATGGAGGCCGCTGCGGCCGGCGTCGAGCTGATCGTGTGCATCACCGAGGGGGTGCCGGTCAACGACATGCTGAAGGTCAAGGCATTCCTCGCGCAGCAGGCGGCTACCGGCAACACGGTGCGCCTGGTCGGGCCCAATTGTCCGGGGGTGATCACCCCGGGGCAGGCCAAGATCGGCATCATGCCGGGGCATATTCATCGCCCCGGGCGGATCGGCGTCATCAGCCGGTCGGGCACGCTGACCTACGAGGCGGTGTGGCAGTTGACCAATCTCGAGCTCGGTCAGTCGACCTGCATCGGTATCGGCGGTGATCCGGTCAACGGGACCAACTTCATCGATGTGCTCTCCGCCTTCAAGGAAGACGACGAGACCGACGGTGTCATCCTGATCGGTGAGATCGGTGGCAGCGCCGAGGAAGAGGCGGCGGAGTGGATTCGGGCGAACTACGATCGTCCGGTCGTCGGCTTCGTCGCCGGTCGAACCGCACCCCCGGGTCGCCGGATGGGCCACGCCGGAGCGATCGTCTCGGGCGGCAAGGGCACGGCGAAGGCCAAGATGGAGGCCATGCGCGACTGCGGTCTGCATGTGGTCGAATCACCGGCCGAGCTCGGCAGCACCATGGCGAAGGCTCTCGGGAGCTGAAGCGGAGCGCCGTCGTCGTGCAGCTCGCCAGACGCCCCGGAGCGGGGTGGATCGTGCTCATCGGCGGCGGTGAGTTCAGCTTTGGAGCCACCGAAGCGATCGATCGTGCCTGGCTGGACAAGACAGCGGACGGTGCGATCGGCTTCGTGCCCGCTGCCAGCGGTTCGACCGAATACGGCGGGCACCTGGCGACCTATCTGCAAGAGTCGTTTGGTCGCACCGCCGAGACCATCCCGATCTATCGGCCGCGCGACGCGCGGCGCGGCAAGAACAGCGCCCGTATCGCCGCCGCCTCGACAGTCTACCTTGGTGGTGGCGTGACGGATCGTCTGTTGGAAGCGTTTCGCGACACGCCGGCCCTCGATGCGCTGACGGCCAAACTCGAGGCAGGTGGCGTCGTGGTGGCAATCGCCGCCGCGGCCCAAAGTCTGGGGGTGGTGGCCCGTAGCCTTTTCGGCGGCGGCTCGATCGCCGGTTTCGACTGGCTCGAAGGTGGTGTCGTCGAGACCAACTTCGACCCTTCTCACGATCGAAGGCTGCGCCGGCTGCTGGAGCATCCGCAGGCGCGCTGGGGGCTCGGGTTGCCGGCCGGTTCAGCGGTCCTCCTCGGGCCGGACGACGAAGTCGAAACGATTGGAAAGGTTTTTGTTTTGCCAGATTCTGAAGGAGATCTGACAGTCTGTTGAAGGCTGTCAGCTTGTTCTAAGCGTTCCGAGCACGGCCTGGCCTCGAGTGGCGGGCCGTGGCTCTTGATAGAAAACTGATCAAAAATCGAAGGAGAGATAGAGATGGCTACGACTCTGACAATTATCAAACCCGATGCTGTTGCGGCTGGCAATGCCGGTAACATCCTGGCGTTGCTGGAAGAAAAAGGTTTCAAAATTCGCGCGCTGCGCATGCTTCGCCTCACAACCGATCAGGCCAAGGCTTTCTATGAAGTGCACAAAGAGCGCCCCTTCTACGGTGAGCTGGTGGAGTTCATGACCAGCGGCCCGGTGATCCCGGCGGCTCTCGAGCACGACAACGCGGTGCCCTACCTGCGCGAGGTGATGGGTGCGACCAACAGCGCCGAGGCTGCGGAAGGCACAGTTCGGGCGCTCTATGGCACCAACATCGAGCGCAATGCCATCCACGGTAGCGACTCGCCTGAGAATGCTGCCATCGAGCTAGCGTTCTTCTTCTCCCGCGCCGACCGTATCGCCGCCAGCTAAATAGCGTCCGCAGCCGCAGTCCCTTATCGCATCGCACGGTCTTGCAAAGCACCGTAGTGTTGAATAAGGAGCGACGCTCGGATTCCAGAGGACGGCGCAGAGGCGTGTTTGAGCATGGCCAGGGGAGGTATGGCAACCTTTTTCCTCTCTGTAGATCGATCAACGGAGAGTAGATGGATCAACCGAGAGGCCCTGCGAGTTGAGCCTAGCGCGCCGGGGCTGCCAGGCCGCAAGGGGCCGAGCGTCGCGGCCCCTACTGTGGCCAGGTTTCGCGTGCTTCCGAACGATTGAGGCTTTTCCCAGCCGATGTCGCACGGATTGATCGAAGCCCCGAAACCTTCAGAAACTTGGGAGATGACCATGGCGACACCGGAAGAGATGGCCGAGACGATGATTCGCAACCTCGAGGCCAAGACGGGCAAAGCCCTACCGGCCTGGCTCGAGATCACCCGTGCCAGCGGACTCGAGAAACATGGCGCGATCGTCAAGATGTTGAAGCAGGAGCATGGCGTCACCCACGGGTTTGCCAATTTGATCGCTCACAAGACCCGGGAGTCGGGGCCGGCAACGCCCGGTGACGACCTGGTGGCGACCCAATATGCCGGTGCGAAGGCCGGTCTGCAGCCGATCTACGATGCCCTGATGTCGGCGGTTGGTGCGTTTGGCAAGGACGTCGAGATCGCGCCCAAGAAGGCTTATGTCAGCCTGCGGCGCAACAAACAGTTCGGCCTCGTGCAGCCATCGACCCGGACACGAGTCGATGTCGGTTTGAATCTCAAGGGTGTCGAGCCGACCGAGCGCCTGGAGCTGTCCGGCAGTTTCAATGCCATGTGCAGCCACCGGGTTCGCCTGAGCGAGGTGCAGCAGGTGGATGACGAGCTCGTGGCCTGGCTGCGGCAGGCCTACGACGGCGCCTGAAATCGGTGAGCATCGCAGCGCATGCACGGACCGTCTGGCCGGTGGTGCGTCGCCTGGTGCACGCACCGGCGGCACCATCGGGTAGCCCCTGGTCGGTCGCGGTGCCGGATCCGATGGCGGGCGAGGTTCGCCTCACCGGGAGCTTGCGGACCACGCCTGCCAGCTCCACCGTGCTGGTTCTCGTCCACGGACTCGGCGGCTCGGCAGAGAGCTCCTACATGGGCCAATCTGTGCAGGTCGCCGACGAGCTCGGTCTGTCGACTCTGCGACTCAACCTGCGCGGGGCCGACGGGCGCGGGGAAGATCTCTACCACGGTGGCCTGAGCAGCGATCTGGCCTCGGTCCTGGCTAGCCCCGAGCTCGCTCGCTTCGCTACCGTGTTGCTGTTCGGCTTCTCGCTCGGTGGGCATCTGAGCCTGCGCTTCGCGACCGAATGCGAGGATCCGCGCCTCCGTGCGGTGGCAGCAGCCTCCTCACCTCTCGATCTCGATCGCAGCGTCGCTGGTATCGATCAGCCATCGGGCTGGATCTATCGACGCTACGTGCTGTCCGGCCTTTGTGCCATGTATGCGGAGGTCGCAGCACGCCGGGATCTGCCCCTTTCGGTGGCCGACGCACGGCGTATTCGCCTCATCCGAGACTGGGACCGCCATACCGTAGCGCCGCGCTTCGGCTTCGCCGATCCGGAGGATTACTATCGCCAGGCGAGCGTCGCCGGTCGCCTCGGCGAGCTCCGGGCGCCGGCCCTGCTCGTTGCCGCTCGCGACGATCCGATGGTGCCGTCGCAAGCGATCGATCAGGGACTGAGCGGAGCCAGCGACGGGTTTACCCTGCGCTGGAGCCGGCGCGGTGGCCATCTGGCCTTCCCGGCCGATCTCGATCTGGGCGAAGAGGCGCCCTTGGGCTTGATCCCGCAAGTCATCGCCTGGCTCGCCAGGCAGTGACGTGCTCGGCGCCGCAATTCGGTCCAGCATTCCGGTGACGTACCGGAGAGATTTGCATACACTGGCCTCGAGTAATCAAACCAGGAGCCGACACGATGTCCAGCCCCCTACAAGCCCTCGAGCCACAACCGATCTGGAGCCACTTCGACGCCATCCGCCAGGTACCGCGGCCGTCGAAACACGAAGAGCGTATTGCAGAGCACGTCCGCACCTGGGCGGCGGAGCACGGTTTTGCGGTCCGCGCCGACACCACGGGCAACCTGGTAGTCACCGTTCCTGCGAGCCCCGGTCACGAGAAGGCCGACCTCGTGGTGCTGCAGGCCCACCTCGACATGGTGTGCGAGAAGAACGCCGGCGTCGAGCACGACTTCATGAACGAGCCGATCCGGGTCACCGTCGAGGGTGACTGGGTGAAGGCGGTCGGCACGACGCTCGGAGCCGATAACGGCCTCGGCGCCGCGGCGGCGATGGCGGTCGCGGTGGACCCCGAAGTCGTGCATGGGCCTTTGGAGTTGCTGTTTACCCTCGACGAGGAGACCGGTCTGAACGGTGCCAGCGCCCTCGATCCTGCGATCGTCACCGGTCGAGTGCTGATCAATCTGGATACCGAGGAGGACGACGCGGTCTACATTGGCTGCGCCGGGGCTGCCGGTATCGAAGGGGTCTTTAGCTTCGAGCGCTCGGCCGAGCCGGGAGCCGGGGAGCTCGTCGAGCTGGCCGTGACCGGTCTGCGCGGTGGGCACTCCGGCATGGACATCATCGAGAATCGCGGCAACGCCTCGAAGATTGCTGCTCGCTTGCTGGTCGCGGCGACGGAGGCCGGGGTCGATGTCGGCTTGATCGCTTTCGCCGGAGGCTCCAAGCGCAATGCCATCGCCCGCGAGTGCTTCGTCCAACTGCGTCTCGAGGTTGCGGCGCGCCAGCGCCTCGAGGAGCTCGCCGCGGTTCTGCGCGACGAGCTGATGGCAGAGCTGGGTGCGATCGAGCCGCAGCTCAGCATCGAGCTGCGGCAGGCGCCGTCCGATGCGCCGTCCTGGGGGCCGATTGCCGAGGCCGATCGCGATCGCCTCTTGCAGGTGATCCTCGCTACGCCCCACGGGGTGCTGACCCTGTCGCGGGAAGTGCCGGGGCTGGTCGAAACGTCCAACAACCTGGCGGTCGTGACGGTCGACGAAAGCGAAGCCACTTTGCTGTGCTCCTTACGCTCCTCGGTGACGCCGGCCTTGACCGGAACCCTACAGACCTTGCGTTCCTTGTTCCGCCTGGCCGGTGGTCAGATCAGCGAAGAGGCTGGCTATCCGGGCTGGAAGCCGAATCCGGAGTCGCCGGTAGTCCGGCGTACGGTCGCCGCCTACACCGAGCTCTTCGGTGAGCCGCCGGCGATCAAGGCGGTGCATGCCGGTCTCGAGTGCGGCATTCTGAGCGAGAAGATTCCAGGCCTCGACGCTGTGTCGATCGGACCGGAGATTCGCAATGCTCACTCTCCGGACGAGAAAGCACGGATCTCCTCGTCGGCCAGATTCTACCGCTTGCTCAAGCGGCTGTTGGCCGATCTGGCGACGACGCAGGTCTGACGACCGCCCCAACCCTTCGGGGCCGTCGATCACAGTACCGTGGGGGTGATTTGCCCCATTTCAGAGTGGTGTCGAAGCGAGTCGAATGGTGCTACGATACGGGCGTCCGGCCCGTGTAGGGGGCCTGTTCGTCACTCTTTGTCGGCCGGACCGATACTCATCTGTAGGAAGGAGCCCGAGGAAATGTCACATCGAGACTTGAAGAAGTCTTTCGTCGTGTTGCTCGTCGGCCTATGGGGCTCCGGCCTCCTGGGACTCGGTAGTGTTGCCGAAGCGTCGTCGAGCGAGAAGTATTGCGATGGCTACGATAGGAAACAGCGCATCGGCCGTCTCGGTGGGCGGACCGCCTTCTCCAAGACGCCGGTCACGTCGCCGGCCGACCTGGCTGCCCAGCTCGACGAGCATCGCTCGGAGATCGAGGCGATCATGGCCGAGAAGGGTTTTGGTCATCTCACCGAGGCGCTCTACAAGGCGGTGCACAGTGGTGAGGGCCTTTCGGAGCGCGACCTGGTGCGCGGCGAAGTCTTCGACTGGATGACCTTCCGCAAGCGCAAGGGTCCGGAGACCTATGGCCCGATGTGCTTCAATGCCCGCAAGGCCTACGATGCCTTCGTTATCGAGGTGAAAGAAGAGAAGCCGCACCCGGCGACCGCCAAGTGCTCTCTGACTGCGACCGGCGGCGCCTGTGTCGAGAACGAGATCAAAGTCAATGCGGCGGGTAGCTCCAAAGGGGTCGAGGTCACCATGAGTGGCCCGGGCGGCAGCCAGAAGATCATCTCGGCTGGCAAAACGAGCTGGAGCGGTCTGCCGAGCGCGGCCGGTACCTACACGTTCACCGCCAAGGCTTCGGCCACCGGTAGCAAAACGGTGACCACCCACACTTTCGTGATCCCCAAGGCCTGTCTCAACCTCGCCTACACCGGCAGCGAGACCGAGGAAATGGAAGGTGCGGTGGACAGCTGCGAGCAGAAGGCGACGGTCAAGGTCGACGAGTGCAAGCCGCATTGCGCCCTGGAGGTGTCGCCGACCGAGGTGCAGCGCAAGGAGAACGTCACTATCGATGTCTCCGGCAAGTGGGATTCGGGCGGCATCAAAGTCGATGTGACCGACCCCAAGGGGAATGTGACGACCCTGACGGACTTCCCGGCCACGATGACGCCGCGCAAGCGAGGCGTCTACCAGGTGATGGGCACTGCCACCAATTCCGCCGGCGAGGCGAGCTGCAAGTCGCAGTTCGAGGTCGTCAAGCCGGAGTCGGCCTGGACCGCACGCTTCTTCGGTCTCAAGCTCAACCCGGATGACGAGTCGATCTTCGCGAGCTCCTTGCGACCGAATGGCGTCTCGGAGCGCACCAAAGTCGCCCTCGACGGGGGTGAAGGTGGTGGTGTGGGCCTCGAGTATCACTTCAACCCACGGGTTGGCTTGGAGGGCAGCGTGCTCTTCGCCCAGCTGGGGTCGAAGTTCATTCTCGATCTCGACAATGATTGGGAGCAGGACGAGGACGACTCGAGCTTCCTGGCTTTCGTCATCGGTCCCAACTTCCACCTCACGCCGGACAAGCGGGTCGACTTCTACATCGGACCGTTCATCGGTATCGTCGATATCGATGATGCGACCTACAACGCCCTTGGCGAGACCCACCGTCGGAGCTTCGACGCCGACACCGTGATCGGCCTTCAGCTCGGACTGGACATCCCGTTCGGTGACGCTGGTTGGGCCTTCCACCTCGGTGGGCGGTACATGGACTTGAGCGTCGAGGTGGACAACGGCCCAGAGATCGGTGCCGATCCCCTCCTGTTCGAGGCCGGCTTCGCCTACAAGTTTTAAATGGAGCGCGGGACGCGCTCCGTTTAAGCAGCTCGCGCTGACGAAGCCTTGCCGTGTCCGGCAAGGCTTCGTCCCCGCTCGGTGTCTAGGCGGTCTCTCGACGGACTCTGCTCGAGTCGCTTGCGAAGGCTTGCCCAACTCGGCAGGCCTTCGTCTCCTTTTGGAACCTGACGGTTCTGGGCGCCCCGCGAGGGGCGCCTCAGTCGGTCAGCGGCAGCGCGGTCTCGAAGATCGCGCCGCCTTCAGGATGGTTCATGGCCCGCACCTTGCCGCCATAGCCCTCGACGATCGCCTTGACGATCGCTAGTCCCAGGCCGGTGTGGCCCTCGGCAGAGCCGTTTCGGCGGTAGCTGAAGAAGCGCGAGAAGATGCGCTCCAGATGCTCCTGCGGTATGCCGGGGCCGTGATCGCGGATCGCGACGATGGCCTCGTCGTCGCGCGACGCCAGCTCGACCAGGATCTCGCCCTCCGGGGGTGAGAAGCTGATGGCGTTGTCGAGCAGGTTTTCGAACACCCGCGACAATCGCTCAGGATCCGCCGCCACGGCCAGCTGCCCCTGGGGGAGGGAGAGCTGACAATGGGTCGCCCTTTGCGGCTGTGTCTGGTAACGCTCGATGAGACCTGTCAGTAGAGTCGAGAGGTCGATCCGCTCGACCGGTTGGTCGTCGCTCTCGGCGTCGATGCGGGTGATGTCGCGGACTCCGGACAGTAGATGCTCGAGGCGAGCGATGTCGCGCTGGGCCATGCCGATGAAGCGCTGGCGCTCCGCCGGATCCTCGATGTCTTCCAACAGCTCGGTGGCATTACGGATCGACGCCAGGGGATTCTTGAACTCGTGCGAGACATCGGAAGCGAACGACTCGATAAAGCGGATATGACCTTCGAGGCGGCGGGTCAGCTCGGCCAACGCGCGACTCAGATCGCCGATCTCATCGAGCCGACGTGAGCCCTTGAAACTGCCTTTGAGACGGCCTCTGCGATCGAGCAAGGCTTGCGATTCTTTGCGCAACTGGCGCAGGGGCCGTGCGATGGTGGTCGAGACCAGGAGGCTGAGCACCACGGCGGCAGCCACCGAGCCGAGCACAACCTGGAAGGTGCTGAGCCGCAGGTCGTAGAGTGCGGTCAGGATCTGGAAGGTCGACTTCGACACCAGTACGGCTCCGACGACCTCGCCGTCGCTACGGATCGGGATGGCGCTGTAGAGGGTCAGCGAGCGCCCCTCGGGCGAGATGCGGGTGGCGCGGCCGTAGCGGCCGGCGAGCGCGTCGCGGATCTCTTGGCCCTCGAGCCGTTCGGCGCTGGCGTAGAACTCGCTGTCGCGCAGCGGCGGCACGGGCGGCAGAAAGACGCGCTCAAAGCCGCGGTAGAGTAAGGAGCCGAGGCGGTAGATCCAGTTGCGCCGAGTCTCGGGTTCCGCCGGCTGGCCGGCCTCGCCAGGCGCCAATCGTGGACCCAGGCGGCTCGAGTCAGCTAACAGGGTGGAGTCGCGGTCGACCACTCGTAACCGGGCTTCCAGGCGCTGTCTGAGATTTACCAGGATGTAGAGCGCATCCTCGGCTTCCACCGGCCCGCGCTCACCGAGCGCCGCGGCCAGCAGTCGCCCTTGCTGCACCATCGAGCGTTCTTGCTGGGCCAGCAGCTGGTCTTCGTAGGTCTGCAGCGAGAGGATGCCGAAGACGGGTAGGAAAACCAGCAGGAGATTGAACGCCAGGAGCCGGATCGAGATGCGCGAGAGCAGGCGGAACAGGGATCGCATCATGAGACCCGGCTTCGTCTCACGCCATCATGGATCGCCTCACCCCACCGCGTCTCATCACCGCATGGCGGGGCGCTTGTCCCGGGCATGGGCCTCAGCTCTGCTGGTAGCGATAGCCCAAACCGTAGACGGTCTCGATACCGTCGAAGGCCGGGTCGACGCCGGTCATTTTGCGACGCAGGCGCTTGATGTGGCTGTCGATCGTCCGATCGGACACATAAGCGTCGTGTGGGTAACCTTCTTGCATCAGCTGCTGCCGCGTCTTGACGTGACCAGGCCGGCGTACCAGAGCATGCAGAATCATGAACTCGGTGACCGTCAGCTGTACCGGCTGTTCCTGCCAATGGGCTGTGTAGCGTTGCAGGTCGAGGCGCAGCGCGTCGATGTGGAGGATCTCATCGTCGTGGTCGCTCGGGGGATCTCGATTGAGGGCCAAGCGCCGAAACAGCACCTTGACCCGCGCCATCAGCTCGCGCATCGAGAACGGCTTGCAGAGATAGTCGTCAGCGCCCAGCTCGAGCCCCAGGACCCGATCGAATTCCTCGTCGCGGGAGGTAAGAAAGATGATCGGTAGCGACTCGGATAGCTTGCGCAGCCGCCGGCAGAGCTCGAGGCCGTCCATTCGCGGCATCGAGATGTCGAGCACGACGACGTCGGTCGGCGTTTGGCTCAGCTGCTCCCACGCTGCATGGCCATCGGTGTAAACGTCGACTCGGTAGCCTTCGCGGCGCAGGGCAAAGCCAACCGTTTCGCGAATGTTCTCCTCGTCATCAACCAGGGCAACGGAGCCTCGTCCGGTCTCGTGCATGCAGACAATCTACCGCATCGGCCGGCCGACGTGCTAGCCCGCACGCCCTCCAGCCCTATGGACTAACGTCGTCCGGCCTCGTCGGCCTGCAGAGATTCGAGGATTCTAAGATAGGTCCGGTAGCGTGACGCGGGCAGCTCGCCAGCTTCACTCGCGGCACGGACGGCACAATCCGGCTCGTGGCTGTGACCGCAATCAGCGAAGCGACAGTGTCGAGCGACTCGATCGAGCTCGGGGAAGTAAGCTCTCAGCTCGTCGGCGCTGAGCTGCCAGAGGCCGAATTCGCGGATCCCTGGTGTGTCGATCACTTCGATGCCCTCGCCCAACTGGTAGAGATTGGAGCGTGTCGTCGTGTGGCGCCCCTTGCCCGAGCTGACGGTCACGCGCCCGGTGAGCGCCGCAGCTACCGGACTCAAGGCGTTGAGTAGCGACGACTTGCCGACACCGCTGTGGCCAACGAAGACTGCTGTGCGGCCGCGAAGGCGGCTGCGTAGGTGATCGAGACCTTCACCGGTCGTCGCCGAGCAGGGCAGGATAAGGGTTCCGGTCCGCTCATAGGCGTCGAGGCGATCGAGCTCCCGTCGACGAGCGCCGTCGGTCAAGAGGTCGATCTTGTTGACGCAGATCACCGCCTCGGCGCCGCCGCGCTCGATGGCAATCAGGTAGCGGTCGACGAGGGCTGGGCGCAAGGGCGGCTCGACGACCGAAGCGACGTGGACCGCGACGTCGATGTTGGCCGCGATCACTCGCTGACGGCGGGGGTTGCGTGGGTCGGGTCGCGACAAAGTGGCTCTTCTGGGTAGGACCCGCACCAGGCGATGCGCGCACTCGCCGTGGGCAGCGAAGGCTACCTCGTCACCGATGGCGACCGCGGCCTGCTGGTCTCGCGCCAGCTCCGAGGGAAGGATGCAATCCACCTCACGGCCGTCGCTTGAGACCTGGCAGGCGCCGGACGAGATGGCAACGACACGGCCGATCTGCTGCGGCTCCGAGGTTGTCTCGTCATGCCAGGGGACTTCGGTCGGTCGCGAGCCCAAGGTCACGTCCCGGCGGCTCGGTCGGCGTTTGGGCTGCCGTGGCTCGACCTGCTGTTGCAGCTCGGCTTGCCACTCCGTATCGGTGCCCGATTCAGTGGCTCCGGGCTGGTAGAGCTCCCTGACCTGTCGGCTGAGCTGCTGTCTTTCTTGCCGCTCCTGGCCGCGGCTCGACCGTTTCGGTCGCTTCCTGCGCGGTCGTTTTCTCATCGATCGTCTTTATCGGCAGGGAGGTCGATGGGGCGAGTATAGCTCTCGGCGAGCGTCACCGGCAGCGGAGCGCCGGGGAAGATGCCACGGCGAATCGTATCGGTTACACTCTCTCTTCCCCCACCCGAGGCCGCAAGTCTCGATTTTCTCAGCCTTTTCCAGGTCTTCCGAGCCCGATTTCCATCATGACTAGCCGTCTAGAGTCCCTGAGTGCCCCCATCGCACGGATCGAGCCCGAGACGCGGGAGATCCATGGCGAGACCCTGATCGATCCGTACCGCTGGCTGCAGCAGCGAGACGCGCCGGCAGTGGTGGCTCATCTGGAGGCAGAGAATGCCTTCACTGCCGCCTCGATGGGTCATACAGAGGCTTTGCGGGAGCGGCTTTTCGGCGAGATTGTCGGCCGCATGCGTGAGACAGATTCGTCGGTGCCGGTTCGGATCGACGACTACTGGTACTACACCCGAACCGAGGCCGGCAAGCAGTATCCGATTCGCTGCCGCAAGCACGGCAGCCTGGAGTCGGCCGAAGAGATCCTGCTCGATATCAACCCACTGGCAGGCGACGGCGGGTTCCTGGATCTCGGCGCGTTCTCGGTCAGCCCCGATCATCGCCGTCTCGCCTACTCGTTGAACGAAGACGGCTCCGAGAGCTTCACCTTACGGGTTATCGACCTGGAGCAGCGGAAGATGGTGGGGGAGGCGATCCCCGATACGTCACCGTCGGTCGTTTGGGCAAACGACAACGCGACACTGTTCTACGTCGTCCGCGACGACGCCTACCGGCCATATCAGGTCTTTCGCCACCGGGTCGGGCAGCCACAGTCGACCGATGAGCTGGTGTTTCAAGAAGATGACGAGCGCTTCTTCGTCTCGGTCTTCAAGACCCGCAGCCAGCGTTTTCTCGGCATTCGCAGCGAGAGCACGGTTACCACCGAGCTGCAGGTCATGGCGGCGGACGATCCGGCGGCCGAGCCTCGGCGGCTCCTCGAGCGGCAACAGGGCGTGGAGCTCGATCTCGATCATCACGGCGAGGATTTCTACGTCCTGACCAGCGAGCAAGCGCTGAATTTCAAGCTGATGCGCGTGCCGATCGACGACTTCGCCGTCGAGGCTTGGCAAGAGGTCCTGCCGCATCGCGAGCAAGTCGTCCTCGAAGAAGTGCATTGCTTTCAGCATCACCTGGTGATTCAGCTGCGCCGCGAGGGGTTGCGTCGGCTCCTGGTCCGAGACCTGCGAAGCGCGGCGCAGCACGAGGTGTCTTTCGATGAACCGGCGTATTCGGTGAGCGTTGGGGATAACCCCGAGTACGCCACCGAGGTGTTGCGTCTTGCCTACACGTCTCTGGTGACGCCGCAATCGATCGTCGATTACGACATGGAGACGCGGCAGCGAGAGCTACGCAAACGGACCGAAGTGCTCGGTGGCTACGATAGTGAACGCTTCGTCGCCGAGCGGATCGAGGCGCGGGCAACCGATGGAACCCTCATCCCGGTCTCCCTGGTCTATGCCCGAAATCTGCCTAGGGATGGCTCCAACCCTACTTTACTCAGCGCTTACGGCGCCTACGGTGCTTGCAACGAGCCGCGCTTCGTGGCGTCTCGCTTGAGCCTCCTGGAGCGTGGCTTCGTCGTCGCGATTGCCCACGTTCGCGGCGGCGGTGAGCTCGGCCGTGGATGGTACGAAGCCGGCAAGCTGCTGTCCAAGCAGAATACGTTCTCCGACTTCATCGCCGTTGCCGAGCACCTCGTCGCCGAGGGTTACACCGAGCCCTCGCGACTCGCTATCCGCGGTGGTAGCGCCGGGGGCTTGTTGATCGGCGCGGTGCTCAATCAGCGACCGGATCTGTTCGCGGCAGCCTTGGCCGACGTGCCCTTCGTCGATACCCTGAACACCATGCTCGACCCGACAGTGCCACTGACGGTGACCGAGTTCGAAGAATGGGGCGATCCGAGAGAGCGTCCTTTCTACGACGTTATTCGAGCGTACTCGCCCTACG
This sequence comes from Acidobacteriota bacterium, assembly GCA_039029035.1. Classification (GTDB taxonomy): domain Bacteria; phylum Acidobacteriota; class Thermoanaerobaculia; order Multivoradales; family J023; genus JAAELT01. Next base: position 17,850 of record JBCCGX010000051.1, read on the forward strand.
ACAATCTGACCACCCAGCCCTTTCCGCATCTGTTGGTGACCGCCGGCCTCAACGATCCGCGGGTCCAATACTGGGAGCCGGCGAAGTGGGTCGCGCGCCTACGCGACCTCAAGAAAGGACGCCAACGTCTCTTGCTGAAGGTCGAAATGGGTAGCGGTCACGGCGGAGCTTCCGGGCGCTACGACGCGTTGCGCCAGGAAGCCTTCAAGCTAGCGTTCTTCCTCGACAGCCTGGATAGTCCTCGGAGCGCCTAAGGCTGAAGGGCAGCGCCGGGTGGCGGCGAGGCGAAGAAGTTTGCCCCAAAAGCCAACGCCGGGCCCCGGAGCCCGGCGTTGGTGAGGAGGAGGAAGTTGAGAACGCCCTTCTCTAGAGCAAGCGGTGTGCCAGCCCGGGTGGAACGGGGCAAAAAAACTGCGAAGAAGCCCTCTGGACCGGGGGAAATCGGTCTCGGGCTACAAATTCGCCCCTCGCGCTAGCCCTCCAGTTAGGCGGCCCTAACTCATGCAGAGTGCCAGATCGGAGTCTCGGGCGCCGGATTGGCTCGATCGTCAATCGGATTCGTCGCCGATTCGGCCTGAGTCGGGCGACAGCACGCCGCGATCCTCGAGCTGCTTCAAAGCGGCATCGTAGCGCGCCATACGCTCGCGAATCTCGCTGATCGGCCCCTCCGACCCGCCGAAGAAGAGGCGGAAGAAGTCTTCCGGTGGGGTATCGAGAGCCATCAGGATGCCGAAGAGGTGCCGCACGGTCAGGGTCACGTGGCCTTGCAGGACCTGGCTCAGGTAGCCATGGGAAAAACCGTTGGCATCCTCGATCGCCCGCTGGGTCATGTCGCTGCCGCGAACCTGCTGTCGAAGCTCTCGGCGCATGTTCTCGGCCGCAGCGTCCCGACGGCGCTGGAAAGGAGTCGATCGTGGAGA
>JBCCGX010000052.1:0-18610 GCA_039029035.1 Acidobacteriota bacterium
CTCGGTCGAGGTCACCAATAGGAGATCCTGGTCGGCATCGGCGTCGAGGTCGGCGGCGGCGAGTCGTCGGATTCGCTCGTCGACCGGTAGGGGTGCTTTCTGTGGTGGGCCGAAGCCTGCCTCCCCCCGATGGGTCGACAGGACGAGTCGGCCATCGCCTTGGATGATCAGCAGGTCGAGATCGCCGTCGTGCTCGAAGTCGGTGAGAAGACCCTGGCGCGGGTCGTCGAGATTGGCGAGGGTCGGCTCGAGAGAGACCTCTGCCCACGGCTCGCCGTCCGTTGGCCGATCCCAGAGTCGCAAACCACCCGCTGCCAGGAGGAGAAGCTCCATGCGTTCGTCATCGTCGATGTCGCCGGCGAGCAGCTTGCGGGGGCTCGACAGCGCGTCGGCCAGAGGCTCGAAAGCCCTGTCGCCGGGGCCGAGGGTGTAGAGTGCGCGATCGCTCAAGAGGGCGAGTCCAGCCTCGCGCCGCGCCCTGGCAGGGCGTGGCGTCGAGTCGTCCACCACGAGGACAGTCCGAATCTCGTCACCGCTGGCGTCGGCCGGAGGTGAGATCAGGTCGCTACTGGCGAAGCCCACCGCGGGGGGCTGGATCGGAAACGCGGCGGCGGCGGAGCCGGTGCCTACAGGTATGGCTATCGCCGCCGGTTCGAGGCGTTCCTGGAGCTCCGCTGCCTGGTGCTGAAACCGTTGGGTGCCGCGCAACAGGTTGACCACGATGCGCAATGGTCCGGGGACCCCTGCCGCCTCGGCGAGCTCCTGGCGGCCCTTGTTCAGATAGGCGGTGATCTGATCGTCCGCCCCAGACCCGGCCAACGAGTCCAGCAACGCCAGTCCCTGCTGGCGCAGAGCTTCGTCGGTCTGGTCGAGAAACCACAGCGCCAGCTCCGTCGCCAGGTAGGCGTTGTCAGGCCACAAGCCATGGGCCTGCTGGAGAAACACGCCGCGCTCTTCGGGCTGGCCGAGCCGCAGATAGAGCTCCGCCAGGGCATGGGCGTAGGAGGCTTCGTTTGGATCAGCCTGCAGCGCGGCCTGGTGGGCTTCGATCTCTTCGCCCTCGTCACCGTCTTCGTAGGCCAACTTGCCGCGCAGCAGCTCGATGCGGGCGGTGAGCTCGGTGGGTGCGCCGGAGCGGGCCCGATCGAGCCAGGCGCGAGCCGCTGCGCGGTCGCCGGTGCGGAAATCGATCACCGCGAGGTTGTAGGCGGTCACCGGTTCGGCCGGGTCGAGCTCGAGGGCGCGCTGGAAGGCCTCCTCCGCTTCGATCCACTGCTCGATCTCCGCGTGGGCCGTGCCCAGAGCGAGCAGGGCGGGCACCGGCGGCGCGGTCGTTTCGCCACCGCAGGCCGCTAGGAATAGGATCGGCAGCGCCAAGAGCCGCTCGACCTGTTGCCGATAGAGCCTGAGCCTGATCGTCATCGAAGGTCCGCCTGCCGGCGATTGTGGCACAGAGTCCGCCTCGTAGGGTGCGCTTCGGACGGCTATTCAGCCAACAGCCGCTGCAACAGCTCAACGGTGGCCGCGAGCTCGATCGGCCCGATCGTGACGTCGCGGACGGTTCCTCGGTGAAGCACCGCGGTGATCGGAATCGCTCCGGCTGGCGAGGCGCCGAGCGAGGCGAAGGGGTGCTGCTGCTCCACCTCGCCCCACAGTTGCTCGTAGGTCACGCCGCGTTCGGCAAGAAACGCGTCGACTTTCACTGTCGGGCGGCCTTCGTCCAGGGAGATGCCGAGAACGCGGACGCCGCGTCGTGCAAAGCGCTGGTGGAGCGCCTCGAGCTCCGGCATTTCGGCGATGCAGGCGGTGCACCACGTGGCCCAGAAGTTGAGCACCGCTGTTCCGCGATCGAGCTCGGCCAGGTCCAGCACACCGCCGGCAAGGCGTTCGAAGCGCAAGTCCGGGCGTGGCGCGGAGAGCTTGCCGGCGACCGCGGCGAGGTCGTTGCGATTGAAGTTGCGTCGCTCGAGCTCGGCAACGGCGACGTCTTCGGAACCTTCGGTGAGCGTGATGTGGTGGTTGACTGGCAGCGTGCTCCACACCTCTTCGGAGCCCGCCGGCCACTGAACCGTGATGGACTCGATCTCGGCGCAGGCGGCGAGACCGAAGTGCAGTGTCGGCGCGCTCTGGGCCAGGAAACCGGAGCCGATCTCCACCTGGCGGAGCATCCTGCGGCCATCGCAGGCAAGCACCGCCTGAGCCCCGGCCGCCAGGGTGCCGCTGGTCGTACCCCGAAGGCTCACCAAAGCCACGCGACCTTGCCCCGGGGTCTCGTTGCGATAGACCTTGAGTGTCGGGGTGTTGCGGTTGTAGACCACCAGATCGAGGTCACCGTCGCCGTCCAGGTCCGCCGCCGCGGCGCTGCGGCTGTCGAGGCGTAAGTAGAGCCCCAAGACATTGCCAACCTCGTCGAAGCGGACGTTGCCGTCCGCGTCGGTGCCGCGGTTCTGGAACAGGGTGTTGGGCTCGCGGCCGCTCCACGAGTGCCCCTCGTCCTGCAGTAGCCGGAAATGGTTGCGGTGGCCGGTTTCCCGGTTCTCTCGCTGGCCGCTGCTCTCGGACGCCATGACCTGGCGCCAGAAGACGCTTCACGTATCCTTCGCCGACGCGCCGGTGTAGAACCCGCCGCAGACGAAGAGATCGAGGTCGGCGTCGGCATCGTAGTCGAAGGCGAGGTTGCCCCAGGCCCAGAAGGCGCCCTTGACCCCGGCCTGCTCAGTGATGTCTTCGAAGGTCCCGTCTCCCAGATTGCGTAGCAGGGTGTTGCCCTTGGCAAAACGGCGGTAGAGGGCCCGATCCTCGGGTGAGCCGGGAAAGCTCTCCAGCTGTGTGATGCGGTTGCCGGCGAACGATTGCATGTTGGAGATGTAGGCGTCGAGCCGCAAGTCGCCGTCGAGATCGGCCCACAGGATGCCCATGCCGTTGCCGTGGTCTTCGGCGCCGACCTCTGCGGCCACCTCTTCGAATGTTGCCTCACCTCCGTCCGCTCGCAGGTTGCGGTAGAGGCTGTTGGGGCCGTAATCGTTGGCGACAAAGAGATCGGGGTCGCCATCGCGATCGTAGTCCGCCCAGGCGGCGGCGTAGCTCCAGCGCTCGCGACCGGGACCGAGGCCGGCCGCCAGGGTCGCATCCTCGAACAGCGGGCCGTCGCCCTCGTCGCCGCCGCGGTTGCGTAGCAGCACGTTGGGCAGGCCGTCGCGGGCATCGACGTAGCTCTCCGGTTGATGCTCGGCGTCGATCCGGTTGTAGTTGGTGACGTAGAAGTCGATCCAGCCGTCGCCATCGTAGTCGGCCGCGGCCAGCGCCTCCCATTCGCCAGGGCCCGCCAAGGCCTCGCCGCCGGTCACCTCACGAAAGCGCGCCGGCCCACCTTGGCGGCGCTCGTTGCGGAAGAGCAGGAGACCCTGGCGCTTCAGCCCGATCACCAGGTCCAGGCGGCCATCGCGGTCGAAGTCGAGGAAGAGACCGCTGTTGGACCCCTGGCGCAGGGTGTTGAGCGCCAGGCCGCGGGCGGCGGTGACGTCCTCGAAATGGCCGCGCCCGTCGTTCTCGTAGAGCCGTGCCGAGGCGTGGAGCCGGGGCACGAAGAGATCGACGTCGCCATCGTCATCGAAGTCCGCCAGAGCCGGGCCGCCGTCGGTGTAGATCTGGCTGCCGATCTGATCGAAGCCAGGCGGCAGGACCTGGGTCGTGACGTCGCGGAAGAAAGGCCCCGGAGCGAGGGTCGTCCGCCCCTCGGCGCTGCGCACTCCGGTGAGCTTCCAGGCGGCGTCCACGGACTGCCGGATCAAATCGAGCACCAGGTAGAGTCGCTCTTCGCGCAGCCGTCCGTCCGGCAGGCGAGCGAGGATCCACACTGCCTCGCGGGTCTCGAGGCCGGGAGTGCCGTCCAACTGTGGACGCAGCTGGATCTCCCAGGTATGGACCTCGACGCTCTGCACTTCGCCGAGCCCGTTCAGGTACTCGTTCCAGTGTTGGCGAAAGGTCTCCGCATCGAGCTCGGCGGCGGTGTCGGTCCACGATGCGAGAGCAACGCCCGATTCGACGCGTGCCGGCGAGCTCGGCCGCTGGAGGAAGCTCTCGCCGCGAAAGTCTTCGCTGAAGATCTGTGCCGCGGTCTCGGTATCCAAAACACCGCTCTCGAGCGACTGGAGGAGCGCCTGCTTGATTGGCCCGGCCTCGCTGCTCAACGTTTCCGTAGGCCACGACGACGCGGCCAGGGTGTCGGTCGCCGGTTGGAGCGGCGAGGGGTCGCCGCCGCACGAGGCGAAGATCAGCGCAGTCAATGCGCCGTACGCTGCCGCCCGGCAGAGGAGGCCAGCTCGCCGAGGCGATGGGGTTGCTCCAGGGGTGCTCATTGTGTGAGGGATACGCTGCGTGAGAGATCCCACAGGGTGCACGTTACCAAGCGTGACTGGCCCTCCACACTACCCTAAAGGATAGGCCCGAAAACACCAACGCCCCCGAAGAACGGGGGCGCTGTCGACGAAGCGTGCTGTTCCGAGGATCAACCCCAGAAGTCGTCTCCGCTATCCTCGGAGAGGTAGCTCTGCTCCTCAGCCATCCAGGCGTCGTAGGCTTCCTGGGTGTGGATGGTGGCAAAGCCACGCATGCGGTAGTGACCGAGGCCACAGAGCTGCGAGCAGCCGATCTCGTAGTTGAAATCGTCGCCGTACTTCTCGCGCATCTCGTCGGTCGTCACAGTGGGCACGAACCAGACCGGGAACTGCATGCCGGGTATGGCGTCCTGTTTGATCCGCATGGCCATGATGAAGAAGCTGTGGATCACGTCCTTGGACAACAGGTGGATGACCGCCGGCTTGTCCACCGGTAGGTGGAGCTGGTTGACGGTGGTGACGTCATCCGCCGCGGCGGGATCGTCGCGGTCGAGGCCGATGGGATTGGATTCGACGTCGACCAGATCGGGCCGGGTCATACCGAACTCACCGTCGGGCCCTGGATAGTGGATGTTCCAAGCGAACTGCTCGGCCACCACACGAACGACTGTCGACTCTGCCTCGTCGGGTATGTCGTCGACCCGTTCGGAGTAGAGCGGAATCGAGAAACCGACCAGGAGCACGACCTCGAAGAGTGCGACGGCGACCTCGCCATAGCTCGAGATGTGGCTCTGCAGACCCTTGTAGCTGGCCTTCGGATTGCGGCCCTGGCGGAAGCGAAACAGGATGTAGACGAAGAGCGCGCCCCAAATGATGAAGAGGGCGAACATCAACCAATGCACCAACTCGGTGGCGTAATCGAGGCGAGCCCCGTGCTCCGAGGCGAGGTCCGGTAGTCCTAAGAACCGATCCATTTCCAAAAGCTCCTTGATTCTAGGCTCGTGCGTCGACTGCAGACATGGAGGGTGCGGTCGGCCCAACAGTTGGCTCGGCGGAAGGCTGAACCGTTTCGGCGGCGAGGCGGCGCGCTCGGCGGCGCAGCAAGATGACCGTCACGACGCCGCCCCCCAGCAGGGTGTAGGTCACGGCGACGAGAAAGACGACCGAGGCTTCCAGACCTTTGACGATCGGGTGGTCGGAATCCCCGAAGCAGACCGAGCAGGCGAAGGCGTTGGTCGCCAGGCAAAGCATCGCGACCGTAGCCAGCGCGAGAACCGGCCAGCGCGTGCGCGGCGTGCAGGCGGACAAAGCGCTCATACGTAACCCACCTTTTTCATTTTCTTCAGAAACCAAACGCCGTAGACCGGTAGGGCGAGGGTCATCGCCAAGGTCAGGACGGTCAGCACCAGATCGCCCGCACTCCCCGTGGTGAGGTAGCGCTGCACGGCCCAGGCGCCGAAGCCACCGGAGATCAGCGTCGCGACGGTGACGAAGAAGATGTGAATGGCCTTGAGGGACAAGCTGCTATCCCATGTTGATGTTGTTGCTCTCGGTGATCAAAGGCACCAGCAGCTCGAAGAAGAAGAACACCACAGCCAAACCCATCAGCCAGTAGACGAACTTCTTCTCGTCGATCAGGTGCATGAAGAAGAGCACCACCAGCGAGCCTTTGGCGCAGGCGATGAGGAGCGCCAGGGCGATACCCGGGCCGGGCGGTAGCTCGATCTCCGCCGCCGCCACCGTGAGGATTGTGCCGACGATCAGGGCGCCGAAGACGTACATGTAGGTCCGGACCGTCTTGTCGATATCGATATCGTGACCGCTCATGACTGCTCCTCTCTAGAGTAGGTAGAGCACCGGGAAGAGGAAGATCCACACCAGGTCGACGAAGTGCCAGAAGAGGCCGGACGCTTCGACTCGATTGGTGAACTGCTCGGGCGCCGTTTCCCACATCTTGGATCCGGGCCCCAGGAGGTAGGCGTTGTATCCCATGCCCGCTATCACGTGCAGCCCGTGCAAACCGGTGAGCGTGAAGTAGAGGGCCAGGAAGACGTGGGTCGACGGATAGTTGTGGTGGCTGAACTTGGAGCTGTACTCGAAGTACTTGATGACCATGAAGATCAGGCCACACAACACGGTGATACTCATGTAGAGCTTGTAGGCCTTGATGTCCTTACGAATCAACGAGGCCCAGGCCATCACCATGGTCACCGAGGAGCTGATCAGCACCAGAGTGTTGGTGAAGGCCATCCACACCGACAGGCCGAAATCGGCGCCGGTGGGCCAGTCGGGAGAACCGACACGCAGGATGATGTAGCCCGCGAAGAGGCCGCCGAAGAGCATCACTTCCGACGCCAGGAAGAGCCAGATCCCGATCTTGACGTTGTTGAGGCCGGTATCCGGCCGCGGCTCAACAGTGTAGGGAATCGCCATCGACATCAGGTTTTCTCCTCAAGCTTCGGCAGGGACCGCCGCGGGGCGTCCATCGGGTTGGAACTGCGGCAGATAGTCTTCGTCGTGGTCGGGATGGGAGTACTCATACGGGTCGCGATAGGCCGTCGGCAGCTCGACGAAGTTGCCGTGCGGTGGTGGCGACGGGCAAGCCCACTCGAGGGTGGTGGCGTGCCACGGGTTGTCGCCGGCTTCCCGGGGCTTCCTGAGACTCATGAAGAAATTGATGATGAACGGGATCTGGGCGATCGCCAGGCCCCAGGCCGACATCGAGATGATCTTGTGCCAGTGCAGGGCGCCCTGGGTGTGGGCGTAGATCTCGCCGCCGTCATAGAGGCGCCGCTGCATGCCGGCCAGACCCTGGATCATCATCGGCATGAAGATGCCGTTCATGAAAATGAAGCTGGGCCAGAAGTGCAGCTTGCCCAGGAACTCACTCATGTGGCGCCCGGTGGCCTTCGGATACCAGTAGTAGATACCGGCGAACATCGCGAACAGCGTGCCGGGAGCCACCACGTAGTGGAAGTGGCCGATCACGTAGTAGGTGTCGTGCAGGTGGATGTCGGTCGACGCCAGACCCAGCGGCAAGCCGGTGAGGCCGCCGATGCCGAACATCGGCAGGAAGGCCAGAGCGAAGAGCATCGGCGTGGTGAAGCGGATCGAGCCGCCCCACAACGACAGCACCAACGCCGTCAGAATGATCACCGAGGGGATCGAGATGATCATCGTCGTGGTCTGGAAGAAGGCCGACATCGCCGAGCCCATGCCGGTGAGGAACATGTGGTGGGCCCACACGATGAAGGACATGAAGCCGAGGAAGATCAGCGAGTAGACCAGTGACTTGTAGCCCCAGATCGGCCGGCGGGTGTTGTTGGCGATCACTTCGGACAGGATGCCGAAAGCCGGCAGGATCAACACGTACACCTCGGGGTGGGCGAGGAACCAGAAGAGGTGCTGCCACAGGATCGGGCTACCGCCACCGACCGCCTCGGACAGCTGGCCGCTCACCACTAGGCCTTCGGGCATGAAGAAGCTGGTGCCGGCGACGCGATCCATCAGCTGGAAGAACGACGCGGCCTGCAGCGGCGGGAAGGCGAGCAGCAGCAGGAAGGCGGTGACGAACTGCGCCCAGACGAAGAACGACAGGCGGAAGAAGGTCAGGCCCGGGGCGCGCAGTTGGATGATCGTGGTGAGGAAGTTGATCGCGCCCAAGAGCGACGAGAAGATCAGCATCATCATGCCGCACAGCCACCAGGTCTGGCCTTGGGTGGCGATGTTGGAGAGGGGGGGATAGGAGGTCCAACCGGAGTTCGCGGCGCCGCCGGGGGCCCAGAAGCTGGCGAACATGATCACGCCGCCGACGAAGTAGAACCAGTAGCTCAACATGTTGAGCCGCGGGAAGCTCATGTCGGGTGCGCCGATCTGCAAAGGAACGACGAAGTTGCCGAAACCGCCCACCGCCAGCGGCACGACGCCCATGAACACCATGATGGTGCCGTGCATGGCGCCGAGCTGGTTGTAGAACTCGGGCAGCATGATGCCGCCGGGCATGCGCTCGTCGCCGAAGAGCGAGCCGATGATCGGCAGCGCTCTGCCGGGGAAGGCCAGCTGCCAGCGCATCAGCATCATCAGGCAGAAGCCGAAGAAGAGGAAGACCAGAGCCGTGACGGTGTACTGGATACCGATCCACTTGTGATCGGTCGAAAAAACGTACTTTCTCCAGAAGGACTCTTCGTGGTCGTCGTGGTGACCGTGGTCGTCGTGTTCGCTCATATCCTGCCGTTCCCTATCGCGGTTGGGAGAGCCGAGGCTCTCGTCGAGCCCCCGCCGCATCGGGCGGGGGCGTAGGTACTGCGCTCGTACGGACGAGAGAGCTTAGTTTCTCTTCGGGGGAGAGAACGAGAAGTCGACCGAGCCGCTGCCACCCGAGATGGTGACCTTGCCGGTCTGGGTGCCGAGGCGCTCATGCCAGGCTTCGACTTCGTAAGAGCCGTCGGCGATGCCGTCGATGGAGAACGTGCCATCGGTGCCGGTGACGGCGAAGTAGGGGTGGGTCATGACTGCGATGTAGGAGTTCATCCACGGATGCACATCGCACTTGACCTTGAACAGCGGCTCCGGCTTGTTGAAGGTCTGGACGCTCTCTTTGAGGCTCGGCGGCATGCCGATGTTGAACTCGCGATTGACCTCGGGCAGGCCGTGCACGTTGTGCAGGATGCCGTCGGAGTTCTTGAATTTGACCGGTTGCCCGGCCATCACGCCGCTCACGCGCGGTACATAGATGCAGCCGTCCTGGTCGATCTCGACCGGTTCGCTCGGTGCCGAGTGGTTGCCCGCCGGCGGGTTCTTGATCTGCACGAAGATGTTGGCCAGAGCGTTACCGTCACCCAGGACCAGCATCTGGTTGGTGGCCTTGCCGCCGCTGTGCTTCTTGGCACAGTCCGGATCGGCGTTCATGTCGTAGGGCCGCAGCTTGGGCACGGAGCCGTCATAGGTGACGGTACCGGTGACCGAACCGGCAAAAGCGGACGTGCAGATCAGGCTACACAGAAGTGCCATGAGGATTGTTCTGCGCATAGTTAAGTGATTCTCCTAGCGGTGAATGTAAGAAGGGGAAAGCGGCCGTGGGACGGCCGGTATAGCTTGCCTGGACGCTGGCGAGGATACCATCGCGCTCGCTAGCTCTGCAAGCGAGCGTCCCGACGCTCGGGGCTCACCAGGCCGAGGTATCGCCGGACTCGAACCCGTCGGCGAAGACCTCTGCCGGCTCCATTCTCAGGACCTGATTTGCCGCGACGTTTTCGAGCGTCGTCTGGCCACCCCCGGGCCACTCGACCGTCACTCGATCGACGGTTTTGGCGGCGCCGGTACCGAAGAAAGCCTCGGCTGGCTCCTGACCCAGATAGCTGGTTCCGGCCGAGATCAGGCGCATCTGGTGTGAGGCGCCGGTCTCGATCCGCACCACGGCTCCGATCGCCCGGTGATTGGGGCCGCGCATCCGCGGCTGGACCACCAGGTAGCCATGGTCGATCGCCGGCCCCTGGGGCTGGTTCTGCAGCAGACGGAGCGCCGATGCCACAGGCTCCAGCTCGCGGCACGTTTGCACCAGATCGAGATCGCCGTCGCGGTCGAGGTCGGCCGCGATCAGAGAGCTGCCGAGAAGGGTGTCGTCGAAGCCGGCGTCGACCGAAATGTCGGTAAACGTACCGGGCACGACGCTCGAGTTCAGGAAGAGCCTCGACTGGTCCGCGATCTCGACATTGGTGATCCGGCCATTGGTTGCAGCGAGATCGCCGTAGCCGTCCTTGTCGACATCAGCAAAGGTCACGCCCCAACCCCAGCCACCGGCTTCCGCACCGGTGTTCGACAGCGGTGTGAACTGCAGGTCGCTGCCGGACGAGTCGTTGCGCAGCACCAGATTGTGGCGCACCAACGTCTCGACGTTGGTGATGTAGATGTCGAGATCGCCGTCGTTGTCGACGTCGGCCAGGGACAGGCCCATGTCGTTCCAAGCGCTGTCCGTGCCGGTGGTTGCTGCGACGTCGACGAACGTGTTGTCACCTTGGTTGATCCACAAGCGGTTGGGCGCGAAGTCGACCGCCGAGTAGATATCGAGCCAGCCGTCGCCGTTCCAGTCGTGCATCATCGGTTGATGGTAGAAGTCCCAGACCTCTGTGCCGCTCGCCGTGCTGATCTCTTGAAAGGTGCCGTCGCCAAGATTCTCGAACAGCCGCGCTGGGCCGCCCCAAAAAGTGAGGTAGATGTCGAGATCGCCATCGTTGTCGATGTCGCCGGCGCTCATGCCGCTGCGGTGATCACCCGGGCCGAACACCAGGTCGTCAACGAAGCCGGCAGCGGTGGTCACGTCCTCGAACTTAGCGTCCGCCACCTGGCGATAGAGCTTCAGGGTCTGCGAGTCGAGACAGGTTTCTTCGTGCCCCGAGTCGACGAAGAAGCAGTCCCCAGCGACGATGAGATCCAGCCGGTGGTCGCCATCGAAATCGATCCACAGGGCCGCGCGGCTGTAGTCCAACGCATCCAGACCGGCGGCACTGGCGATTTCCTCGAAATGGTCGCCGGCATTGCGAAAGAGCTGGTTCGGTGCGCTGACATCGTTGGGCACGAAGAGGTCGATGTCGCCATCGTCGTCGAAATCGGCCGCCGCCACGCCGCTCCCCAAGCCGTATTGCATCACATAGGGCTTCAGGCCTTTGGCCTGTCCTACCTCGATGAACTGAACCTGTGCCGCTACGACGTTCGCCGCGGCCAACAAGACAGCCGCAGAAAGGAACGATCGACGAAGAGGCATACTGTTCAAGGCTATCACCCGGCCGATGGGTCACCGGACAGCTCTGCCGAGACCGCAGATCGAAGCAGCGGCATGGCAAGAGAGATGAGGGGCGAGAACTTTCTTAGCGGCATTTCTGCAAAGGCGAGTCCAGACGCCTCCGGTGGCACGGAGGTACGCCTGAGATAGATTTCGAATCGCCAACACAAATGATACAGAATCCGACGGGCCGAATTTTGGCCATTTTGGAGTCCAAGAATCGTGCGCCCCAAGACCGACAGTCATCCCCGACGCTGGCGCATGCTGGCCTTGCTCGCCGCCGCCGAGCTGCTCGGCGTCTCCCCCTGGTTCACCGCCAGTGCGGTCTCGCCGCAGCTGCGCGAGCTGTGGAGCTTGTCGTTGGCCCAAACGGGCATGCTGGTGACGGTGGTCCAGATCGGTTTCGTCGCCGGAACGGCCGTCGCCGCGGTGCTGAACCTGGCCGACCTGGTGTCGTCACGGGTCTACTTCACCGTCTGTGCTCTGCTGGCGGCGGCGGCCAATGGAGCGCTCGTTGCAGTGCCGAGCTACGAGGCGGCACTCGTCTCCCGTTGCCTCACCGGCTTCTTCATTGCCGGGGTCTATCCCCCCGCCATGAAGATGATCGCCACCTGGTTCGCCAGCGCGCGTGGGTTGGCGATCGGCACCATTGTCGGTGCGTTGACGGTCGGCAAAGCGGCGCCATACCTCCTGCGTGCCGTCGACAGCGCCGACCATCGCCTCGTCGTGCTGGCCGCTTCCGTGGCTGCATTCGCGGCGGCGATCTTGGTCGGCGCGGGTTACCGCGACGGTCCCTATGGCTTTCCCCGCCGACCCTTCTCCTGGGGGCTGGTCGGTACGGTCGTGCGCCATCGCGAAACCCGCTTGGCCACCTTGGGCTACCTCGGCCACATGTGGGAGCTCTACGCCATGTGGACCTGGATCCCGGCCTTTCTCGTCGCCAGCGCCGAGGCTCGGGGCGACGCCGGTGGCGCCTCGGTAACGGCGGCGGCCGCCTTTGGCGCCATCGCGGCGGGCGGCGCCGGCTGCGTCTGGGGCGGCTGGGCCGCCGATCGCATCGGCCGCCACCGCCTGGTTATCCGGGCCATGGCGGCCAGCGGCCTGTGCTGCCTTGCCATCGGTCCCTTGTTCGGCCTGAGCCTGTGGATCCTCGCACCCGTCACCTGGCTCTGGGGGTTCTTCGTCGTCGCCGACTCGGCCCAGTTCAGCGCCCTGGTGACGGAAGTCGCCCCCGAGCACGCCGTCGGCACCGCCCTCACCCTGCAGACCTCCATCGGCTTCCTACTCACCGCCGCCACCATCCTCCTGGTGCCGGCGCTGGTCGCAACCTGGGGCTGGCCCTGGGCCTTCCCCATCCTGACCCTCGGACCGGCAGCAGGCATCGCTGCGATTCGACGGCTGGCGAGCTGAGGTCAGGCCGCAATCAAAGGCCAGGGAGCTTGACGTCGCGGATCTCGGCCGGTTTGATCTGCACTTTTGCGCCCGCGGCGTCGAGCTTGGTCGCGATCGATTTGGCTTTCTCGGCCGAAACCGCATGCAGGATGGTGCTAGGCGCCGAGTCGACGAGCTCCTTCGCTTCCTTGAGACCGAGGGACGTGACGGCTCGCACCACCTTGATGACGGAGATCTTGTTCTCTTTGACCGCCTCGAGCACGACGTCGAAGAGCTCGGTCTCTTTCTTGGCTGCAGAGTAGGCAGAGATCCTGGCACTGGCTTCGAACTGGGCCCTCTCCGATCGCTGGGTGGCGTCTTCTTTAGCTTGCTCGGCCACCCGCAGCCGTTCCTCGACGGCGGCGCGCTCCTGCGTTCTGGCAGCGAGGAGAGCGCGCAGCTGGCGTTCGACGTCCTTCTGTTTCTCCAACTCGGCAGCGTGCAGGGACTGGGCCTCGTTCTGTGCCGCGATCGCCTCTTCGGCGCGGGCGAAGGCCTCCTCGAGCTTCTCTTGGTAGGTCGCCAGGGTCTGGGTCGATGCCTCCAGCTGGTCGCGGGATTTTTCCAACGCGTCGCGCGATCGTTCGAGCTTCTTGCGCTGGGTGAAGCCATAGAACGAAGTGGCCAAGGACACAGCCATGGTCACCGCCAGGATCGCCGAGTAGATCTGGCTGCGGCGCAGCTTGCGCCGCGCCCGCTGCTCGCGCCTCTCGGCTTCCTGCCGTGCTTGGAGCCCTTCCTGCGCGGCCTCGTGTCGGCGGCGCCGGTCGCGACTGGCAGCGATCACTCCGGTGAGCAAGTCGTGGGTGAGCTCCAGGCGCTCGACGCCGTCGCGATGATCGATCCGCACCAGGCGGCGATCGACCAGGGTATCGATCGCCTCGCTGTCGACCCCCGGCAGGCTCAGCGCTTTCTCCAGTGCCACACTGTCGCGGAAGCCCTCGACCAGCAGCTCTTCCTCGATGAAGGCGCGCACTCGGGGCTCGACATCGGCCACGCTGCGTTCGTAGAAGCCGCTGAGGATCGCTTCTTCGCTGCCTGCTAGCAAGCCGGCGGTGATCTGTGTGCTGTGCTCCTGTTGGCGCTTGTTGTTGAGCTCGCGGCAGACCACGCTGAGCAGCGCCGGCTCGATCTGCAGCTCGCGCAGCGGTGTGTCCGGTGTCTGTGCCTTGGCGACGAATCGCACGATGCGCTCGGCGACCTCGGCGGTGGTGATCTCACCGCCCTGGCGCACGACGGCGAGCGCCGCCTCGCCGTCCATGCGGCGCAGACGTAGGCGGTGGCGGGCCACCGCCGGAATCAGGTCGCGCAGGCCTTCGAGCTCGGGCAAGAAATCCTCGCGCAGCGAAAGGAGCAGCTTGTAGTGGTGGCGGCCGAAACCGAATTCCTTCGCTGCTTCGGGGTGCGCATCGAGCCGCGCTTTGAGACTGGCCGGCGGCCGCCCTTCGGCGAGGTCGCCCAGGGTCTCGATCAAGGCGTCGCGGCCCGCATGGTCGCGACCGAGGGTGAAGAGCTCCTCGAATTGGTCGAAGACCAGGAGCGGTAAGAGAGGTCGGTTGCGAGGACTCCAGAAGTCGGCGTCGCGGCGGTGAAAGTACTCCCACAAGGTTTCGCCGTGCCGTGGCTCCGGTGCTTCGCCACCGGCCGCCTCGGTCTGCACGGCGATGGCCTCTTTGATCTGGCCGATGAGGTCGGACGCGGGATTCGAGTAGTCGAGGCGGACGTAGACCGGCAGCACGTTCTGACGCCGCAGCCTGGGGAACAGCCCGGCCTGCAGCAAGGATGACTTGCCGAGGCCGGAAAGGCCGAAGAGCACCGACAGCCGGGAGCGCAAGACCAGACGGCCGAGGGCTTCCGCTTCCTGGCTGCGGCCACGGAAGAAGGCCTCGTCGCCCTCGCTGAACGACAGCAAGCCGGGCCAGGGATTCTCGGCGTCGACGACCCGGCGATCAGCGGTCCAGAGGGCGCTGTCCATCAGGCGAACCCTCGGTGGTAGCGGCGAAACAGGTCACGCACCCGCTCGACGAACGCTGGCGGCGTGTCGCCATCGGGCAGCTGTTGCCAGTGCAGCGTGGCCAGCTTCTCGGGTAGCGCCGACTCCTGCGGTGAGGTGTCGTCGATCACCACCGGCACGATGAAGGTCTCCGATGGCGCCACCTTGCGCGCCTCCTCCAGGGCCTGATTCCATTCCAGGCGGAAGAAGCGCCGCCGGCCGGTGAGGGTGTGGCGCGAGATCACCGGAATGAACAACGAGCATTCGCGGATGTTGCGCATGAGGCGCGCCTCGAAGTCGTCACCGGCCCGCAGGTCGTCCTTGTCGAAAAAGACGTCGACCCCGACCGCTTCCAGCGCCTCTTTGATCTTCACCGTGGCCGCCCGGTCTTCGCTGGCGTAACTCAGAAACACCGCGCCGGCTTCCGCTTGCACGGTGGAGGGCGCGGCGGCCAGAGGCACAGCTGCGGCGGAGTCCTCTGCCTCGTCTGCCGGGTCGCTGTCCGGATGGCGCTCACGCCAGCGCCGATGTAACTCGGCGACGAACTCGAGGGCACCGCCCCCGCGATAGATCTCGGTTCCGCTGGCGAAATGGCGCAGGAACAAGACCAGGTTCTCGTCGTCCTGGATCTCCTCGTCGACCAGGTAGTCGGTCCGGCCGCGGGCCAAGAGCAATCGCTGGCGCTTGGTGGTGCGGAGGAAGAAGCGCGCCAGCCAGCCACCGAAGCTGCTGCCGAGGATCAGCAGGCTGCGTTGGCCGAGCTCGTCGAAGAGCAGCGGTGGTTGGCGGCTCTCTGATTGCAGGGAGTGGACGAATTCCAGCACATCTTCCTGGGTGAAGGCATAGGCCGGCACCGCCGAGAGCTTGCCCAACAAGTGGTAGACCGTCGGGCCGGTACGATCGGCGGGGATGTCCTCGATGGCATCGGGGGCGTAGGCCTGCACATCGACCTCGGTCGATCGCGCCTGCTCCAGGGCCCGCGGCAGCAGCGAGTCGAAGGTGGTGGTGACGAAGAGCTCGAATTTGTCGATCCGCGCCAACTGCAGTAGCGGTTCGGGTATGGATAGCTCGTCGTCGGCCGGCATCACCGTCTTGAGGGCGGAATAGAGGAACTCCCAGGGCTTGCCTTGTTCGAGAAAGCGGCAAGCGACGGCGTTGAGCTCGCCGTCCGGCGGCAGATCCTGCGACGACACCTGGAGGTAGTCTGCCAGGCGCTCGGCGAGCAACGGATAGAGCAGCGTCTGCCGGTCACCGTTCCTAACGGTCAGCAAATCCTGGCCGACGATCGGAACGACACGCCCCTCCTCGATGAGATGGAGGAGCTGATCCCAAAATAGGTTCGGTTCAGCGATAGCAAAGGCTCCCGAATCGCTGGCATAGGGTGCCGGTTGGGCCAGCCTCGACACGAGGCGTTTCGGCAACTTACCACACTCTCCGCACTCCGACTCTGCCGGACGGTCAGGCGATCCCACCTGGCGCCAGCGGTGGAATTATTCTTGCGCGAGCCCTAAGCTCGCTCAGTGAGCTCAAGGACTCAGGAGTATGGCGCCCGGATCGGCTTGCTGGCGTTCTCGACCGCCCTGGTCGTGGTGCTGGCGGAAGTCGGCCTGCGGGTCTTTCTGGCTCTGGCCGAGCCGCGGGCGACGGATCCAGAGGCGGCGCTCGAGCTTTCGGCGAGCGCGAACCTGGAGGGGACGGGCTCCCAGATCAGCCTGCGCGGCCTGGTGCGGGCGAGCGACGTGCCGGACATGGTCTTCGAGCTCAAGCCGAATCTCCGCGGGACGTACCTTGGCCAGCCGCTGCGTACCAGCTCGCAAATGCTGCGCGACCGCGAGTATTCCCGCGCCAAGTTGCCGGGCACGCGGCGCATCGTCGGCCTGGGGGATTCGGTGATGTTTGGCTGGGGGGTGGCGCAAGACGAGCCCTTCCTCGAGGTGCTGGAGCAGCGGCTGGCGCAAGAGGGGGATCCGGCGGTCCGCTACGAGGTGTTGAACTTCGCCGTGCCGGGGTACAACACGGCGATGGAAGTCGCCGCCTTCGAGCATCGCGCCCTGACCTACGATCCCGACCTGGTGATCGTCAGCTTCGTCCGCAACGACTTCAAGCTGCCGCACTTTCTGCAGCGCCCGCGCGAGTGGTGGAGTCTCGACCGCTGGTACTTGAAGGACCTGGTGCGCTATCGGTTGCGTCTGCTGGAGAGCCACCGAGAACAGCGCCTGCTGCCCCACGATCTGCATGCCGTCGCGCCGGATGACCGCCAGCAAGCGCGCGAGCAATATCGCCACATGGAGGGCGCCGAAGGCTTTCATCGCGCCGCCGGGCGGCTCGCCGAGCTCACCCAGGAGCGCTCGATCCCGGTGGTCTTCATGGCGCCGGTTAGCACCGAAGAGCCCTGGGCCACGGCGCGTCAGGTCGCCGAGACCCACGGCTTCCACCTCCTCGACGCCGGACGCTACCAGTTGCTGTACCTGATCGAGCACGGCATCGAGAACACCCGCCAGGCTTGGAGCGAGGCGTTTTGGATCTCCGAGCGGGACCACCACCCCAGCGCCCTGTCCCACCGGCTCTTTGCCGATGCCCTATTCGATCAGCTGCAGACCATGGGATGGTTATCGTCAGCCGGCCAGGCCGCACCGGATTGAGTCCAGTTTCCTGGCTGGTCGCATTCAGCAACGTTCGGACGGCCCCGTGGGCTGTGCCGCAGCTCAACTCGCCTCGGCCACTCGGCTTTCCACAAAGCATCGTTTTGCGGCGCTTTGCGTCAGTCTCAGCGGCGTCCAGCTCAGACACGTTCGCTGCGTGCTCGCTCCACGGGGCCTCCCTCTCACCAGCGTTTTCAGGATCGGGATATGGCCCGCTATTAGCCGCCTAGCAGAGCCGAATGCTTGACTTTGAGTCAAGTTTTTGGCTCGGCTTGCCGCCGATGCGGGCTTCGGCGTCTGAGGCGAAGCCTCGCTAGAACTCGAACGGCGCGCCCGGCAAGTTGACCCGCAGCCGCATCAGGCTGGGGCGGAACGTGGTGGTGAAGATCGGGAAGGCGGCGTTGGTGATGTAGAGGTTGCGCCGGTTGCTGCCCCGGCGGCCGAAGGCGACCGAGGTGGGGCCGTCGAGGCCATCCTCGGCGGTGAGCAGGATGTCGCTCGATCCGTCACGGTTGAGCCGCACGATGGTGTTGAAGGGGTCGGTCGTGCAGTAGATGCGGCCGAGAATGTCGAAGGCAAACTCGTCGCAGCCTTGCGGTGCAGGCAAGGTGGCCTCGACAAAAGCCTGGCCGGCGGTGCCATTGTGCCGCAGGGGGATGCCGACGATATCGCCGGTGGAGGAGTTGGCGATGAAGATCTTGCCGCGGAAGAACTGCAGGCCGTTCGGCCCCGGAAACATCGCTCCCGGTGGCCGCTTGAGCAGCGGATCATCGGCCCAGATCTCAGGGGTGCCGCCGTTCTTGGGGATCCGCCACACCAGGCCGTCGAAGGTGTCGGCGGCGTAGATGAAACCCTTGTGCACGTCGATGCCGTTCCACACAGTGAAGCTCGGCGAGTTGGCCACCAGCTCGATCGAGCCGTCTTCGGTGTCGACCTCCCAGATGCCGGAGTTCGACGGATCGCAGGCGGTCACGGCCACGAAGAGGCGGTCGAAGAAATCGATCGCCAGCCCGGCGATCAAAGTGAACGCCGGGCCGCAGGGCGCGCCGATGGGCAAGAAAGCCAGGCTGGTCTGGGTCAGATCCGGCGCCACCTTGCGGATCTCACCGGTGGTCAGAAGGGAGATGTAGGCGTTGTCGTGGCGATCGAAAACGATGCTCTCAGGGGTCTCCGGCGGCGGCGTCGGATCGAACAGGATCAGCGTTTCGGCTTCACTGCCGAAGGCCGCGGGGGCCGCAATCAGAAGAGTCAAAGCGAGCACGGCCATCGCCGCGCGACAAGTTGCACGATGCATCATGGTGAAAGCTCCATGGACAGTTGAATGAATCAGCGCACGCGGCATCGGCCGACTCTGGGCGATACCGTGCGCTCGACAAGATAGTGACGTTTGACTCGACGTCGGGGTAGACGGCGTACCCACAGATTCGCC
>JBCCGX010000053.1:0-18575 GCA_039029035.1 Acidobacteriota bacterium
ATCGCCGCCGTACCCCTGAGGGTGCAGGATGCCATCGTCGGCGTCCTGGTGGTGTTGAAGCTTTTCGACCACAAGACGATCCTCCGGGCGGAGGACCGCGACCTGCTCGACCTGCTGGCGGCGCATGCCGCGTCGGCTCTCTTTGCGGCGCGGGTTTACTCCAACACCGATCGCAAACTGCGCACGCTGGAGAGTCTGGTGCAACTGGTGCGCAGCACCTGAGAGAGAGATTTCGAGCTTGGCCCGTGGCCCACCGGGGCGGTGCCAGCGTGGAGAACTAGCGGCGGTGAGCCTCAACGGCAAACTCGAAGACGTTTCCCTGGCCGATGTGATGCAATTCGTGCATCTCGGACGGCGAACGGGAACTCTGTCTCTCACTCGCGGCTCGCAAGAAGCTGAGATCGGCTTTCACCGGGGCCAGATCGTCAGTGCCTGGGCGCCCGGATCGCGGCGTCTCGGAGAGCTGTTGGTCGACAAGGGGCTGGTCGAGCCGGAGACCATGGCCGATACGCTGCGGCAGCAGAGCTCCGAGCAGCCCCGGCGCTCGCTGGGACAGGTCTTGATCGCTTCCGGGGCGCTCGAGTTCGAGGATATCCGCCAAGTGATCGAGGAGCAGATCGAGCAATCGATCTACGAACTGGTTACCTGGAGCACCGGATCGTTCGAGTTCGCACTCGACGAGCTCAAGCCAATCGACGATATCGCCATGTACCCCGGCGATGTGATCCCCAAGCTCGATCTCAACACCCAGATGGTGCTGCTCGAAGCGACCCGGATCATGGACGAGAAACAGCGCGGCTCGAGCGGCGAAAGCAGCCAAAGTGCTGAGCCTGACATAGCACCTCCACCGGCGCCGGGAGGGGAGAGCCAGGACGGCGACGGCCAGCGCATGTTGGGCGAGTCCAAGTCGCTGTCGACGGTCTCGGAGACTATCGATGCCCTTGACGTGGATATTCCTCTGGAGGAAGAGGGGGAGTCCAAGCTACCTGCAGCGCATCGGCGGTTGCAGATCGTTTCTCCCGATCGTGACCTGGCGACACAGATGGCGGAGATCATCCGCACCGAGATCGCCCATGTGGTCCGGGTGCCGCTGCGTGAAGCTGGAACGCGTCTGCCGGGTGAGCCGACCCCGACGATCGTCGTTCTGGACATGCGTCGGGATTGCCATTCCGAGGAGGATCTGCTGGCCATCCGGCGTTCGCGACCGCGCTCGTCGATCATCTGCTTGATCGATTCTCAAGACATGACGACCCGGGCTTTCGAAGCTGGGGCGGTGGCGGCGATCTCGGCCGATCCTGATGCCCTTGCCGCTTGTTTCTATAGTCTGGTGCGGACACTACAAGACTTCTCCAGCAGTGGCAGCCCGTCGAGCGCCTCGACGCGGGCCGGCTTCGCCCGCCTGCGCCGCGTGCTGGCCGATATCCGATCGGGGCTCCTGTCCGCCACCATGGCGCTCAACCTGATGCACATCATCTCGGAATCGGTCGAGCGCGCCGTCCTCTTCTTGGTCCGGCGCGATGCCTTGACCGCTCTCGGTGCGTTCGGATTCAGTGCCGAAGGCCGGCCCTTGGCAGAGGTGACCCGTGCCTTGCGCCTGAGCCTCAGCGCCGACAACGTGCTGACGCGTTGTGTCGCCGATGGCCAACCGCGCTCGCTCAGCTTCGATCAAGCCAGTCTACCGCCGGAGTTCTCCGAGCTGGTGGGGCGACCGCGCAACGGTCAATTGGTCGTTTTTCCGGTGCTCGGGGCCGAACGAGTGATCTCGGTGGTCTATACCGACAACGGCTCCTCGAGTCGCGCCATCGAAGACATCGAGTTGCTCGAGCTCGCCACCGCCCAAGTCGGTGTCGCGTTCGAGAACGAGCTTCTGCGGCGTAAGATCGATAGTCACTGAGCGGCCTGCCGGCGCCATACCTTGCAGGACCGCCGGTGCTCGGCCTCATCGATTTGGTCGTTGGCTTCGGCTGGCTCTTAGTGCCCAATGGTTTTTTACTCGAGCGCCACAACGAAGCCGCATCGAAGCTGCCGGCAGATTGGCTCCGGCCCCTGGCAGCCGAGAGCCGAATCGCCTTTCACGCTCAAGATGCATGGCCGATGGCTCTCTACCTGCCACCGAGCCCGGCGACAGGCGATTCGGTGCCTGGCGGCCCTAGTGATCGGGTGCCCGACGAACCAGCCCACAGCGGCGAGCGAAGTGCAGGACCGGCGACCGTGTCGGCGCGCCCCAGAGTGGTTCTCTTCGCCCCTTACTACTTGGCAACCGACGGATTGGTTCCAGTGTCTCGCATGCCGGTCGACGTGGCAGAGTACTACTTTCATGCTCTGCTCGAAGCGCGCCTCGATCAGGCAAGGCGGTCCGAAGCGTCGGATCTCGGGGTCGTGATGGCTCGCCGGGCCGAGCAGTCGATGGCCGACGTACCGGCGCCACATCGCCTTACGGCTTATAGCGAAGCGGCGGCTGACTACGGTGCCCACCTGTTGTCGATTGCGAATGAGATCTCGCGGCTCGCAGAACGGCACGCTGCCAAGGGCAGCAGCCTCTGCCATTTGATCGAACACCCGGCCTCACTCTTTGGCCTGTGGCGCAGGAGCTTTGCCAGCGCCTCCTATCCGGGACGTTATCCCCGGATCGATCCTGACGACCCGGTAGCGCGTACCTGGGTGGCGAGCCGCTCCGCTCTCACCGCCGAGGACAAGCGGTTCATTGCTGCTCGGATTCTTCGGAGTCACTGGACGGGCGACCCGGCGCAGGACTTCGACTGGCTCTGCGAGCCTGTGTCGGGCTGAATCTATGCCTAGCTACAGACCTGTGCCGCGCTAGAGACCTGTGCCACGCTGATCAGTTGCCGACCCGGACCCTTTGCACGGTGGTCGAGTCCGGCGCGTCGGGTGATTCGACATAGGCCATGGCGCGGGTCGCGCTGTCGGTCAGCCAGACTCCGTTGGTCGCGCCATTGGCGTCACGCCCAGCGATGGCGGTCAGGCTGTGCGGGCCACTGCCTGCTGCGATACCCAAAACACTGTAGAGGTTGGCGGCCAGCTTGCGCAGGACCGGCTCACCGTCGTCTTCGTCGACGCCTTCCAGGATCGCCAGGTCACCCGTGGCGGCATCGGCGAAGAGGACATGGGTGGTCGTTTCGTTGCTGTTACGGACCGGCGCCGCCACGAAACGGTTCGGGGTACCGCTTGCCGCCTGCGGGTCGAAGGTCGGAAACAGCTTGACGGTCGTGTCGCGGACGCTGAGTCGAGCGTTGTCGTCGAGGCTCAAGAAACGCAGCGTACCGTCGGCGCTGTCGGCGAGCAGGTAGCCTGTGGTCAACTCCGAAAACTGCAGCTCCGCTGCGGCCACTCGGCCGGACAGCTTGGGAAAGCCCGGCACTGGCGTCGCTTCGACATCGATCTCGAGTTTGACAATGCCTGCGAGCCACAATCCGCGACCACTGCTCGCATGGTAGAGGTACGCGCCTTCGGTGCGGCCGTTGGTGTTGTGTCGCATCAGCAGGGCATAGTTGCCGTCAGCGGATGCGATGGCTCCGAAGGGGCGTCCAATGACCGTCGAGATCCGTCCCAGAACGTCGTTCTTGCCCAATTGGTCGAAGTAGGCGACGTAGCCGGTACTGGTTTCGACAAACAGGGCCGCTCGTGCATTGAGATCACTGGTGCGGATCGGGCCGAGCAAGATCTCACCGAGACTCGCCGGCTGGTCCGTCGGGCGACCGATCTCCTGGAAGAGATTCTGGCGCAGGCGTCGCGAGCGGATCTCCAGCGGATCGCGCCTCAGTCGATCGACGTGGGTCAACGAGCCGTTGTTCGAATCGACATAGAAGAAGTCGTCGGTACCACCGGCCGAGTCCTGGGGCAAAACCGCCACGGGTCCACGCGCGCGCTGTGCTGCAGCCGGGAAAGGCACCAGAAGCGCAACGAGGAGGAGGGCGGCGAAGAGTCGACTCTCTCCAAAGATTGTGTTCTTACTTCGCATCGTCTCGTCAGGGATGCCCGAAGTCACTCTATCTAGAGATACTACGTTCCGGCTTCGAGATCAAGGGCGCTCGGCCGATCGGATTCCCCTTATACTCTTGATATGTCGGGTTTTGTCCGTCCGGAACCGATTTCGCCTCACTCCACTCAGCTCACCGTCTGTCGGTGTGGCGGCCCGCCCGGAGCGCGGTGTAGAGACTCGCCGGAGCGGAGCATATCGCTCAGCGGCGTCAGCCGCGCCCTGAGCCTCGGGTGCATCGCTCTGGTCCTTGTCTCTGTTGTATCGGCTCTCGTCGCCGAAACAGCCAGCGTCCTGCACATCCGCATCGATTCGGCCATTCATCCGGTGGCGGCAGAGTTCATCGAAACGTCGGTCCTCGAGGCCGAAGAGATGGGCGCCGCGGCGCTGCTACTCGAGCTCGACACCCCGGGCGGTTTGCTCGAGTCGACCCGCCGAATTTCGGAGACGATGCTGGCCGCTCGGCTGCCGGTGATCGTTTTCGTCGGCCCGAGCGGCGCCCGGGCCGCATCCGCAGGATTCTTCCTCTTGATGTCGGCCGACGTCGCGGTGATGGCGCCAGGTACGCATACCGGTGCAGCGCACCCGGTGGGTGGGCAGGGGCAGACGATCGAAGGCGATCTGGGTGAGAAGGTCGAACAAGACGCGGCGGCCTCGATTCGCGCTCTCGCAGGGCAGCGCGGGCGCAACGTCGAAGCGGCTGAGTCGGCGGTGCTCGAAAGCAAGTCCTTCACTGCGGAAGAGGCTCTGGAGCTTGGCTTGATCGATCTCGTCGCGACTGATCCACGGGATCTGCTGGCTCGCATCGACGGCCGGGAGATCGAGCGGCCTGGTGGCGAGGTCGTTGTGTTGAGCACCGCAGAAGGGTTGATCGTCGAGCGGCGCATGCCTGCCCTACAGCGCTTTCTGGCAGCGCTCGCTCACCCTCATCTGGCCGGTATTCTGATGGCTCTGGGGATGCTCGGTCTGTACATGGAGCTGACCAACCCCGGTGCGATCTTTCCCGGTGTTCTGGGGGCGATCAGCTTGATTCTCGCCTTCTACGCGATGTCGATCTTGCCGTTGAACTACGCCGGCATCGCTTTGATCCTGCTCGCTCTCATCTTGTTCATCGCCGAGACCCAGGTGCCGACCTTTGGCTTGCTCACCACCGGTGGAGCGATCGCATTGATCCTCGGCTCAGTGATGTTGTTCAAGGATATCGATCCAGCGTTTCAGATCGATATGCGGTTGATCCTCGGGACCTCTCTCGGTATCGTCGCGGCGGGCGCCGTCTTGACCGCCAAGGCACTCTCCGTGCGCCGCCGCAAGGTGCTGACCGGAAGAGAAGGTCTTGTCGGCTCACGCGGTGTCGCCCGCACCGAGATCGCTCCGCGCGGTAAGATCTTCGTGCACGGAGAGCTGTGGGCGGCCGAAGCCGAAACGCCGGTCGCCGTCGGCTCCCAGGTGGTGGTGGTCTCGGTCGACGGTCTGAAACTGCACGTCGAATCCCTGTCGACCGAGCCTGCCGAACGACCGCTCCCTGTCGAAAGCGAATTGCAAACTCTCTGAGTCGAGTCCTATGCCGTACCTGCCGTTCCTGCTCCTCCTGGCCGTCTTCCTCCTGTCGGTGATCTCCAAGTGGATGATCATCCTGCGGGAGTACGAACGGGCTGTGACTTTTTGGCTGGGGAAGCTCGATCCGGGCCCCAAGGGCCCTGGCTTCGTCTTCGTCTTCTGGCCCTTTCAAACCATGGAGCGCATCTCGCTACGCACCGTGGTCCTCGATGTACCTCCCCAGGACGTCATCACGCGGGACAATGTCTCGGTGAAAGTGAATGCGGTGGTCTATTTTCGCGTGATCGATCCGTCGCGTGCGGTGGTCGAAGTCGAGGACTACCGGCTGGCGACAAGTCAGATCTCTCAAACGACCCTGCGCTCGGTGCTCGGTCAGGCTGAGCTCGACGAGTTGCTCTCGGAGCGCGACCGGCTGAACGAAAAGCTGCAAGAGATCGTCGACGCGCAGACTGACCCATGGGGGATCAAGGTCACCTCGGTGGAGGTCAAGCATGTCGACTTGCCACAGGAAATGCAGCGGGCCATGGCGCGCCAAGCGGAGGCCGAGCGTGAGAAACGGGCCAAGATCATCCATGCCGAAGGCGAGATGCAAGCTTCGAAGACGCTGGCCGAGGCCGCCGATCAGATCAGCAAGAACCCCGTGACCCTGCAATTGCGCTATCTTCAGACCTTGAACGATATCGCCAGCGAGAGGAACTCGACGATCCTCTTTCCCCTTCCCATCGACATGTTGCGCGCATTCGGCAACAAGCTGGGGCTTCTCGACCCACCCGAGAAGCCATCCGAAGATGAAGTCGGCTGAGGGGCGGGCTTCGCCTGGCCCGCTACTCTCCGAATGCGAATTGAGGTTGATCCGTGAGTGAAGCAAACGAACCGAGTTATTACGAGATCGCGTTGACCAATCGGCAGGTGCTGGTGTCCTTCGTGGTCCTTTTGACCTGCGTCTTGGCCGCCTTCGTCAGTGGGGTTTGGGTCGGACGCAACGGCTCGAGCCCGTTACCGGTCGGCGACCCGCAGCTGGCCTCGGTCGAGACACCACCGGGTGATCTCGACGAGCTCGAAGAGTTCAAGTTCTTTTCTGATCAGGAGCAAAACGCCTCGTCCGGCGAGCTGCGCGAAGTGGTGACCGATCCCTCCACGGGCTCGAACTCGGGTGGCAGCACGCGGTCAGAGACCCCACGCAACGAGCCGCCGCCCCCGAGGCCTCAGATCCAGAGCCCGCCGGCCAATGTTGCACCGCCGCCGCCGCGCCCGGCACCTCCACCACCGGCACCGCCACCGCCTCAGGCCACCGCTCGACCGGCGCCAGCTGCCGCACCCAGCGGAGGGGTGGTCATTCAGGTCCTTTCGACCCGGGACGAAGCGAAGGCCAAGCGGATTCTGAATCAGCTCAAGCAGGGCGGATATCCCGCTTTCATGTCACCGGTTCAGGTGGGTACGCAAGTCAACTACCGGGTGCGGGTCGGTCCGTATGAGCAACGGCCGGTGGCCGAGAAGGCCGCGGCGGAAGTCAACAGCAAGTTCACTCTCGATACCTGGATCACCGCCGCCAACAACTGACCGCGGATCATCCGTGAAGAAGCCTTCGCGCTGGCGCGAGTCCACTCTGAGCGCCGCGCTTGCGGTCGTTGGGGCGCTCGTGTGGAGTGCTTGCCATGGTCGCGAACCGACGCCATGGCTTGGCTGGGTGGCCCTGGTGCCCCTGATCTTGCTGCTGGGTCGCCGCCGGATCGCCCTTTGGGGCTGGCTTTATGGTGTCGTCCTGTGGCTTGGCTCGATGTCGTGGATCGCCGCCACGCTCGAATCCTATGGTGGCCTGTCGCCTGGCCTCTCATGGTTTGTGCAGGGTCTCCTTTGCCTCTATCTAGGCTTCGATCAGATGGTCTTTGCGGTCCTCGGGCAGCGGATTTGGCGGCACGGCGGCGCAGCGGTCTTTTGGGCTTTGCCGGCGCTGTGGGTCGCCATCGAGTGGCTGCGGGGTGTTGCCTTCGGGCGCTTTCCATGGAATCTGGCGGCCCACGCCTGGGTCGATCTGCCGGGTGCCTTGCCCCTGGCAGCCTGGATCGGAGCTTTCGGTGTGTCCTTCATCCTTTTTTTCGCCAACGTCTGCGTGGCGGAGTCGGTCCGGCGTCAGCGTTGGGAGCCGGCGGTCGTCGGTCTCTTGGCATCTCTGACCCTGATCGTCTTGGCGGGCCGCTTCGGTGGCGCGGTAGAGCCCGACTCCATAGGCGGGCGACGGAGCGGGCGCCAGGTGGTTCTCATCCAACCCAACTCGTCGATCGTCCAGAATTGGGAGGAGAGCTGGGAGCACTACAACCGCCTGATCACCCTGTCGGAAGCCGAGTGCGGCAACGCCCGGGTGCCGACGGAGCGCCGGCTGCTCATCTGGCCGGAAAGCGCCGCCTGGCCCCACAGTTACCCGACCTCGCAGCGTTTGCGGCAAGACGTGGCGCGCCTGGCCTCGATGGGCTGTGACGTGCTTCTCGGCTCGCAGATCAACGAAGGGCAGGATGCCTACAACTCGGTGCTCCTGGTCTCGGCGGAGGGGCCTGCCGGTCGCTATTCCAAGCGCAAGCTGGTGCCTTGGGGCGAGTACGTACCGCTGGCCGACGTTCTGCCCTTCATGGGACGGGTGGCGCGCAACGCCGGCGACTTCACCCCAGGCACTTCGCTCGGGCTGTTGAGCTGGAGCGGCGAGCAGATCGCTATGGCCATCTGCTACGAAGTGATCTTCGCCGGCCACGTTGCGCAGCAGGTCCAAGCGGGAGCCTCGGTCCTCGTCACGGTCACCAACGATGCCTGGTACGGTGACACCGCCGCCCCGCACCAGCACTTTCGCGCCGCGCAGTTTCGCGCGGCGGAGAACCGGCGGCCGATGCTGCGCGCCGCCCTCACTGGGATCTCCGGTCTGATCGATCGCCGCGGCCATGTCAGCGCCCGCCTCGGCGTCGGCGAGCGCGGTGTCCTGCGCGGCCGCATCACCGGCTCGACAGAGCTCTCTCCCTACAGTCGTGCGCCCTGGTTAGTGCCAGGGCTCTGCACCCTGCTGGCGGCCCTGGGCCTCGTCCGCAGTTGGCGACCTCGCCGCGTTGCCTGAGGCGTTGGACTCCGCGTGGTAATCTGGCTCCAGTAGTTTTCGACAACTTACCGAGCCACAACTCCTGGGGAGGAGGACCACCATGCTCGATCCTTCGAGTCGCAGACGAGTCTCGTTCAACCTTTCTTTGCTATCGAGCATCGTGGTGGTGCTGTGGCTTTGGGCCTGTGCGCCGGCCGACGAGCCCCAAGAGACCGCACCCGCTCCGGCACCGGCGGAGGCGCCGGCTGGCGAAGAGTCGACCCCGCCGAGTTACCTCGCCGGCACCACCTTGCCGCCGAAGTTCGAGCTCCCGTTCACCGACTACTCCAACAAGACCCAGCCGACGTCGGGGTTTCTGCGCTACGACGCCAGCGATGCGAGCCAGATCCGTATGCAGACCTGGTTCGAAGTCTGTCCACCGCTGCCCTGTGTCCGTCGGGAGTGGATCGAGAATGGCACCCCATGCTCCTTCTACCTGCTGCCGGACGAAACCATGGGTCACGCCTCCTATGTGGTCACTGAAGGCCTGGAACCGGAAGAATACGCCCTGGTCGGCAACATGGGGCCGGTATGGCCCGATCTGGTGACGCGCTACCACGCGCTTCTGCCCGAGCCGCCGCTCAGCCAGCCCCGCGAAGGGTGGTTCGTGCCGGTGCCGCCGCCCGACAACACGATGCAGTGGTTTCTCACCAGCGGCGTCGAGGGACACCCGACGACGGATCCCAAGAGTCAGGGCTACTTTGCTTTCGTCGTCGATCCGTTGGTCGAGCAGGGTGGTCAGTACTACAAGTCACCCTACGGCATCGGGGGCACGGCGCCGTCGGAGGTCGGCTCCAATCATGGCGAGCTGGTCTACGACTGGCAGCACTGGAACTTGGATCCTGATTTCTCGCCCCTCACCCTGCCGTCGCTCGATGGGTATCAGAAGTTCGAAGGACCTTTGTGCCCACTCTGCCTGCCGGCCGAGAACCCACCGGAGGCCTGCACCGGCTCGCCCCCACCCCCTCCACCGACGACGCCCACGCCGCCACAGTTCAATTGTCCGGTCTGCCACCAGACGACACTGTCTTCGTAACGCTGTGGGGCGTAACGCGTGTCGCTTCACGTCCCTGCTCGGGCTGAGCCTACTCTGCCGGTAGGATCATCTCGCCTTCTGCGCTGCCGTCGACGGCAAGGGTGACTCGGTCCTCCTCCATGGCGAGGGCGTCGAGCCGTGTCAGGACCGTCGACTCGGTCGGTAGCCGGGCGAGGAGGGCCATCATCTGAGAGGCGACCAAGGCCTTGAAGGGGCCGATCAGCGGCAGGCGGCCGAGGTGTAGCGTGTCGAGGCGAAGGGGCGACTCGGGCTTGCGGCTCGCGCGGCTCCGGTCGCCGGCGTCGACGAAACGAGCCTCGAAGACCACCGGTACGGCGATCAGCCGTCCGCTGACGTAGAGAGCCGAGACTTCCTCGCCGAGATCGATCTCGAGATCCGTCAAGGCCAGGGTGAGGCCGCCGGCCGACTGCCGATCTCGGTTGTGGTCGATCAGGCGTCCGAGATGCGCGTTGATCTCGCGCTCGCTCAAGGTGCGCTCCATCGTGTGGCCGGTCGCGATCGCCATCGCCAGGCTACCCAGTTTGGCGCTGCAAGCCTTGGCTTCCCGTCCGTCGCCGCGGACGCCAGCCGTCTGTCGTGGCCAAAAGGCCAGGGCGATCATCGCCGCCAGCGCCACGACCACGCCGAGACGGGTGATCCAACGGCGCCAGGGCGTCCGCGGCTCGAGGTCGTAATCCTGGAAATCCACCTGGCGGACTATAGACCCTCGTCGCCTTCCGGGGCGAGAGCCGGCGGCTCTCCGGCGAAGCGTTGGATGTCTGCCAGGTCGGACATCAGCTCGGCGTGGAAAGCGAGCAGGGCCTCGCGGGGTCGGTCTTTGAGCTTGAGCCTTTGAGGGCAGTCCTTGCAGCTGATCCGGCTGTGGTCGAACTCGACGATCTGGTCGACGAGCTCGGAGAGATAGGTGGCGACCCTCTCACGCTTGGCCTGCTCCTCTTCCCTCTTGGACCGTTCCTCGCTCACCGTCTGATCGATGCTGGCGCTGATCGCCTTGGTGTCCGCGCCGACCGCTTCCAGAGCCTTGTGGGTGACGCGCAACTGGGTCTTGATCTCCTGGTTGTCTTCCACCAACTGGCCGAAGCCCTTCATGACGGTGGAGAAGTAGTCGTCCAGGTAGGCGGTGACCTCGTCCTGCACTTGATCCGGCACCAGCTCGATGATGCGGTCGCGCTCCTCGTGAAACTCGTTCAGGGCCTTGGGCAAGGCGTCGGAGACCGAGGCTTCGAGATCCGTCCAGCGGGTCGAGGCACTGTCGAAGCGCTCTTCCCAGGAGATCACGGACGCTTCGAGCTTTACCTTCTCTTCCTGACAGTTGGCAAGCTGCTGCTGGGCCGCCTCGAGCTCTGACTTCGAGGCACAGCCGATGCTCAGCAGGACGAGAAGCAAGAGGGCGGCGATCGAGATCGACTTCATGGCGGTGCTCCCTTGGTGGTTGGGTTGGCGGTCGAGGCGACCCCTTGGCAGGGCCTTCTAGGTATCGAGATCGGCGCGCTCGCGTAGCGCTTCCGCGGCCTTGCTCAGAGGGGCATGGGTGAGGATCTTCTGGATGCGATCGAGTGCTTTGACGTGGTCGCCGACGCCTTGGTAGAGCACCACTTCGCCGTAGAGATTCTGCGCCAGAGCGTCGAGCCGCTGGCGGATCTGATCGGCATGATCGCCGCTCGGGAAGCGCTTGAGGTACTCGGCCCCGTCGGCGATGTCGTCGTAGTCCGCCGCGACCTCGTCGAGGCGCTCACCGGCGACCTGGCGCAGCTGCGGATCGTCGATCTCGTCGCGCAACTGCTGCAGGGCCGCCGGCTTGTCGAGGAAGGGCGCCAGGTTGCGCAGACCGGACAACGCCTGCTGTCCGGCCTCGTTCTCGGTGCCGGTCTCCACCGCGCGCAGGTATTGATCGACCCCGTCGGCCTGTCGACCGAGTCGGCTGTAGGCGTTGCCCAAAGCGAGCGCCACTTTGGGGCCGATCTCGGCCGTGGGGTAGTTGCTGAGGAAGATTTCGAGAAACGGCGTTTGGTAGATCCCTTCCTGCCACACTTCGAGAGCTTTGGGTAGCAGCGCGTCGGCGTCGTCGCGCAAGCTGTGCATCTCGTCTTCCAGGGTGGCGAGAAAGGGCGACTCGGGGGTCAGCGTGCGGACCTCTTCGATCTGCAGCCGGTAGCTACGCACCAGCTCGCCGTAGTCTCGCGAGAGCTCTTCGTTCTCGAGCTCGGCGTCGCGCTCGCGGTGCAAGGTTCGCAGTCGGATCTCTTCCGCGCGCGGTCCTTTCGGCCAGGCGGTGAGAGCCGATAGCTCGAGGAAGGGCACGAGTTTCTCGGGATCGTCCTTGCTGCGCGGTTCATAGGCGAGGAGGACTTTCTGGGTCTTGGCTCGATAGTCCTCCGATGGCCGCGGGCTCTCTTGAATCTTGAGCTCACCGGCACGGACTTCCGCCGCTCGCATGCGTTGGTCGGAGAAAGGGTGGGTGCGCCAGTAGCCGTAATCCTTGGATTGTGGGATCCGCGCGTTCATCAGCTCCCATAGCTGGCGCGCACCGTCCGGGTCGTAGCCCGCCGCGGCCGCCAGCTTCTGTCCTTCGACATCGGCTTCGTCTTCGAAGTCGCGACTGTAATTGCGCAGCAAGAGCTCTGAGACCACCATGCCGGTGGCGGCGGCGCCCTGCACCAAGCTGCCCTTGCGATTGCCGGGTCGACCATAGGGGTCGTTGGGATTCTCCGGCTCGCTATCGACGCCGACCAAGACCCCGACGAGGAGTGCCTGGCTCAGAACGTTGAGCAGCGTGGCCCGCTTCTGGATCCGGGTCCCGTGGCGCTGGGTGATGTGGGCGATCTCATGCCCCAAAAGACAGGCCAGCATGTCGTCGGTCAGGCCGAGGTCGAGCATGCCACGGGTGACGAAGACTTGGCCGCCGGGGAGAGCAAAGGCGTTGGGCTCCGGCATGTCGATCACATAGAAGGAGAACGGGAAGTCTCGGAAGTCCGACTGGACGGCGACCTCGTAGGCGATATCGGCCACGCGTCGCAGGGCTTCCGGATCCTCGACTCCGCCGTAGTGCTCGAGAGCCTGGCCGGCCGCTGCCAGGCTCTTGCCGAAGAGGTCCGGTTTGCTGATCTCCTGGCCTCCGACAGGTCGCGCGAGGACGAGTAGCAAGAGCATTGAGCCGAGCGTCTGCGCTCGCAGCGTACTGCTGCTGATCGATGCGCGTCGTCGGTGGCTACAGGCTAGATCAGGCTTCATGACTGCAATTGTATAAGCAGATCC
The DNA here is from genome assembly GCA_039029035.1 of Acidobacteriota bacterium. Classification (GTDB taxonomy): domain Bacteria; phylum Acidobacteriota; class Thermoanaerobaculia; order Multivoradales; family J023; genus JAAELT01. The sequence goes on from JBCCGX010000053.1 coordinate 12,985, forward strand.
TGTGCCAGACGCAGGTGTCGAGACCTGGGTGTCCATGTCGGCTCGGCCGTGATGTCGTGCGAGGAGTTGAGCCTCGAGCGAAACGAACGAGCGCTGTGATAGCTTCCGCCCACCATGACGCAACTGGTGATCGAAGTGGAGACCGGCAAGACGAGCCTGGACGAGATTCGCGGTGAGGTCGACGCGACGGTCGCCCGGCATTTCCCTGCGGAGCTGCTCAAGTGGCGGTGGGAAGAGGACGTGCTGCACATCACCGGTCCTGGAGCCCAAGGGACCATGGTTTTCGACGCCGGTCGTCTGCGGGTCGAGGCGACCCTCAAGCCACCCGCCAGCCTGATGCGTCCGGTGATCGAGCACAAGATTCGTTCGGCGTTTGCGGACGCTTTCGGCGCAGCGGGTGACGGCGCGTCGCAAGCTCCCACATCGCCGGCTGATCCGTGACCGAGCCGACACCGCTGCCGGCGACGAGCGTGGCGCTCCTCGCCGATTGGGCGACCCGCACGCCGTACGCTCCCTGGCTGTTCTATCGCCGGGGCTGGGATTGGCAGTGGCGCTCTTGGCGCCGGGTCGCTGATCAAGTCGCACGGGGCGCCGAGCGGCTGCGTGGATGGGCGTCCGATGGTGCCGCGGCCGGCCCGGCGCCGCATATCGCTTTCGAGGGCCGGCAGGATCCCGACACGGTGGCGGTGGGGTTGGCTATCGAGGCGATCGACGCCGTCGGCGTGCCCTTCCCCGGCCGGGAGCGAGAATTCGTCGAGCAGGCGGCTCAGGAGGGCTGTGTGGCTTGGGCCGGTGTCGAAGGGGCCATGCCGGCGGAGCCGGTGCCCGAAACGCTCGAGCGGATCGCTTTACCGCCGGCCCTCTCGGCCCTCGAGCGAACCCCGCGGCAGTCCTTGCACGTCGAGCACGAGCCAGCCGTGGGCTCTGCGACGGTTTCCCTGATAGCTGACGCCCGGCAGCTCGATCACAGGGTTCCATTGTCGGCTCGCCGCGACATCGTCTGTGCTGCCCCGAGTCTTACACCGGGGGCGATGCGACAGCTGCAGGCCTGGACTCTGGTGCGCGGCGCGGCCTGGGTGCTAGAGCCTTATGCCGATGCGTTCGTGCCGACCGTACTGTGGGCCCGGCCGACGATCGCCTGCGGCTCGGCGGCCGACCTCGCGCCGTTGGCTGGTGAGCTCGAGGACCGCAAGCATCGCCGGCACAGTCGCCTGGCGACGATCCTGGCAGTGGGTGCGGCGCCGATCGGTCCGACACTCTGGGCAGACCTGGAGGTCGAGATCGTCGAGCTTGGCGAGAACCGGTAAGATTGCCGCACCTGCGAATAATCCGAGACGCCCGTCTCTGAAGGAGAATAGCCCATGCCCAACCCATCGTCGGCGACCGCCGGCAACGCAGTCGGCCTCCAGGCGACCCGACGCGCAGTGTACGAGGAGGCCGATTCGGTGTGGACCCGTGGCGAGGGTAGCGCCCCGGCGATCGCCAAGCATCGCAAACAGGCCTTGAAGAGCTCCCGTGGGCGCATCGCCATCGTCGACGGCTGCCGCACCCCGTTCGTCAAGGCCGGCGCCGAGTTCGCCGATATGGACGTGGTCGATCTGGCCAGCGTTCCGGCGGCGGAGCTGCTCAATCGCACCGCGCTCGACCCCAACGAGATCGACCTCTCGGTGTTCGGCGTCGTCGTACCGGCGCTCTACGCGCCCAACCTGGGGCGCGAGGTCCTACTGCGCCTGAAGTTGCCGCGCACCATCACCGGCACTACCGTCAACCTGGCCTGTGCGTCATCCAATCGTGCCATCACCGCCGGCGCGGAGGCCATTCTGGCAGGCCAGGCCGAGGTGGTCTTGGCGGGGGGCGCCGAGTCGCTTTCGACCGTGCCGATCACCTATTCACGCAATGCCTCGCAGCGCTTCATCGATGCCAGTCGGGCCAAGACGGTGGGCAAGAAGGCGGCGATCCTGGCCAAGATCCGGCCCAAGGACCTGGCGCCTGTGGCGCCAGCCATCGCCGAGTACACCACCGGTCAGACCATGGGCCAGTCGTGCGAGAAGATGGCGAAAGAGAATGCCATCTCGCGCCGCGCGCAAGACGAGATCGCCTTGCATTCCCATCAGCGCGCCGCCGACGCCACCGCCGAAGGCCGCTTCGCTGATCAGATCGTCACCACGTTCTCCCAACCGCGCTACGAGCAGGCGGTCGCCGAAGACACCGGCATCCGGTCGGACAGCTCCCTCGACGCCTTGGGCAAGCTGCGCCCGGTCTTCGATCGTAAATACGGTACCCTCACCGCCGGCAACTCGAGCCCACTGACCGACGGCGCCTCGGCGGTGCTCTTGATGAGCGAGAAGAAAGCCAAGGCGCTGGGTTATGAGCCCTTGGGCTACATCCGTTCCTACGCCTACGCCTCCCTCGATCCCGCCACTCAACTCCTCCAAGGCCCGGCCTATGCCGCACCGCAAGCCCTCGATCGGGCTGGCCTCAAGCTCAAGGATATGGACCTGGTGGAGATGCACGAGGCCTTCGCGGCGCAAATCCTCTCCAACATGAAAGCCTTCGCGTCGAAGAAGTTTGCTCAGGATGAGCTCGGTCGCAAGGAGCCTCTGGGCGAGATCGACCTCGATCGATTCAACGTCAACGGCGGTTCGATCTCGATCGGCCACCCCTTCGGTGCCACGGGTGCCCGGGTTACCATGCAGCTGCTCAACGAGCTCAAGCGGCGCGATCTCGAGTTCGGTCTGATCACGGTCTGTGCCGCCGGCGGCAGCGGTTTCTCGATGGTCGTCGAGCGGTGACGGCGGCCGGCGGCTCGCCGCGATGAGCAGCCCGGCCTTCCTCGGCGATCTCCTGGTCGTCGATGCCAGCCGTTACCTTCCCGGTCCCCTGGTGAGCCGCCTGCTGGCGGATCTCGGGGCCCGGGTTCTCAAGGTGGAGGAGCCGAAGCTCGGCGATCCGGCGCGCCAGGTCTTTCCGGGCGGGCGGGAGGGCCTGGCGGCACTTCTGCTCGCCGGACACGAGAGTATCGCGCTGGATCTCAAGCAAGAAGCCGGGCTGCGTTGCTTGGAAGAGCTCTTGATCTCCGCCGATGTCTTCGTCGAGAGCTTTCGCCCGGGGACTCTGGAGCGTCTCGGGCTGTCGGTGGCGGAGATTCGGCGGCGTTATCCGCGGCTCATCCTGTGCTCGGTCACCGGTTGGGGGGTGGACGGCCCACACGCCCACCGACCGGGGCACGATCTGACCTATCGGGCGATCGCCGGTAGCCTGGCCGGGGGACGCGACATGCCGGCGAGCCAGACCGCCGACATCGTCGGTGCCTGGAGCGCGGTGACTTCGATCCTGGCGGCGCTCTATCGTCGGCAACGGGATGGACAGGGCTGCTGGATCGACCAGGCCCTGCTCGACGCTGCCGGCCACGCCGCGATCACGGCCTGGGCGGCCGAGGCCGATGGCCCGAAGGCCGACGCCGAGCCGCTGCTGTTGACCGGGGCGATCCCGTGTTACAGCCTCTATCCGACGCGCGGCGGTGGCCGCCTGGCTCTGGCGGCCCTAGAACCGCACTTTTGGCAGCGGTTCTGTGTCGCGATCGAGCGGCCGGATCTTGTCTCGAACCAGTACGATTCGAGCGGCTCGACCCACCGCGAGGTGGCAAAGATCGCCGCCTCGCGTAGCCGTGAAGAGTGGCTGGAGTTGTTTGCAGACCTGGACATCCCGGTCGATCCGGTGCTCACCCCTACCGAGGCGTTGGAGCATCCGCAGGTTCGAGCCCGTGAGCTGCTGCGACAAGGCCCCGACGACCTCCCCCGGCTCGGCTTTCCGGCGCGGTTCGACGGTGTCCGGCCGCGCGGCGGCAACCCCTTGCCCGTCCTCGGTGAGCACACCGAGTCGCTGGTCGAAGAGTTCGGACTGGCGCGTGATCTGTCACCGCGCCGGCGTCGCGCGCGGGGCATCGGGCGCCAGCGCAGCTTCAAGCGTTGGGCCGCCGGGGTGGCGGGGAAGGTGCTCGGGCGACGCAAGCCCGATTGAACGGTCAGTCGCTGGCCAGGAGGCGCTATCATGCGGGCAAGGATCCGCAACAGGGGGCGATCCACCCAAGCTTGTAGGGCAAGGAGGACGTCGAGATGGCCAACGCAATTACGGACTATGAATGGGTCGAGACCAACTCACCGGTCGCATCGAGTCGCACGGATGACATCTGGTTCTTCGATCCCCATACCGGTTGGCTGGTCAACAGCAACGGCCAGATCGCCGTCACCCTCGATGGGGGCCAGAACTGGGAGATCAAGCATCGGGTGACCAGCGGTGCCTACTTGCGCTGCATCGGCTTCACGCCGAGCCGCGCCAGAGGCTGGGTCGGGGCGATCGTCGGCCAGGACGCGAGTGATCCCGACGCCTACTTGCAGCAGTTGCTGCGGGTCACGCTCGACGGCGGCGAGACCTGGCGCACGGTGGCGAATCTCCCCAAGGGCTCCCCCGGTGGGATCTGCGGCCTCTCGGTAGTGAACGAGAAGGTGGCCTACGGCTCGGGCTCGAACGACCCGAACGATGTGGGTCCCGGCATCGTCAAGACGGTCGATGGCGGCCAGAGCTGGGAGCTCATCGACATGCGCGATTACGCTTCCAACTTGATCGATATCCACTTCTTCGACGAGCAGCGCGGCTGGGTAGTCGGTGGCCTGGCCAATGAGGCCTGCCAGGGACCGCCGCCGCCGTCCTACAACGGCCATCCCCAGTATTACAAGGTCACACCGGTGGCCCTCTACACCGAGGACGGCGGTAAGACCTGGGAGAACCGCGTCGCCAGCCTGGCGTTCCCCTGCGGCGAGTGGGGCTGGAAGATCGACTTCCTTGGCGGTGGCGACCAGATCGGCTTCATCTCCCTGGAGAACTTCGTCGAGGGCGCGATTCTCAAGACCCTCGACGGCGGCAAGACCTGGGCGCGGTTGTCGGTCAACGATCGGCGGCCGTTGAAGTTCGGGCAGGAAGTCAGCAACGCCAACCTCGAAGGCATCGGCTTCATCGACGAGAGCTTCGGTTGGGTCGGTGGCTGGGGCGACCGCAACTTTATCGGCACCTACAACAGTGTCACCGACGATGGCGGCTTGACTTGGAAGGCGGAAGACTACGCCGTCAACGCTAGCAGTCAGCCGGTGGGCGACGTGCGGCTCAACGTCAATCGCTACCGCTTCTTCGGCGATCCGGTGAACGTCGGCTACTGCTCGGGCAAGAAGGTCTACAAGCTGGTGGTCAAGGGCGCGGCTGAAGCGCCGGCCGTCACTTCCTTGGTTGCCGCGCCCGAGGCTGCGTCGCAGCAGGAGCAGCTAGCGGTCAGCGACGGGACAACCGCCACGGGCCACGTCACCCTCGACTTCCAAGTGCCCGAGGGCACCCAGCGTTTGCGCGTCCGCCTGTTCAACCAATTCGGATTCCACATTCGTTCGCTGGTCGACGAGACCGACCCGGAGGCCGGATCTCGCAGCATCGAGTGGGACGGTCTCGACGCGGCCGGCAGGCCCTGTGTCGGTCCAGGGGCCGTGATCTGCCGGGTGACGACGGACGACCACGCCGAGAGTCGCACCTTCCAGTTGCCTTGAAAG
>JBCCGX010000054.1:0-18572 GCA_039029035.1 Acidobacteriota bacterium
CACCGGCGGGAACCCCGGGCGCTCGTTCTCGATCTCCTTCACCGACGAAGAGATCTCGGAAGCACGCTACCAACGCCTGATGGCCGAGCGCCTGGGCTCCGAGCACCATGAGATCCGCTTCGACTGGCGCGAGATCAGCGATCGGCTGCAGTCGATGCTCTACCACTGCGAGTGTCCCCTGAAGGAGACCTTCGATACCTGTGCGATGGCTTTGTCCGAAGCGGCGCGACGCACCGGCGTGCCGGTGATTCTGGCCGGTCAGGGGGCCGACGAGCTCTTCGCCGGCTACATGGGCTACCGCTTCGATCAGGCGGCGATCCGCGACGAAGCGGCCTTCGATCTCGATGCGGCGCTCGAGGCCGAAGCGCGAGAGACCCTGTGGGGCGATCCGGATCTTTTCTACGAGATCGATTTCGTGCCGTTGCGCGATATCAAGGCAACGCTCTACGCACCCGAACTCGCCGAGGCTCTGCACGAATTCGACTGCACCACTCATCCGGTGATCGACCCGCGACGCCTGCACGGGCGCCATCCCGTTCACCAACGCTCCTACCTGGACGTCAAGCTCCGCCTCGGTGAGCACCTGCTGTCGGAGCACGGCGACCGGATGGTCATGGCGAATTCCGTTGAGGGACGCTATCCGTTCCTCGACCGAGACCTGGTCGACTTCGCGACCCGGATCCCGCCAGAGCTCAAGCTCAACCGCCTGGTCGAGAAGTACGTCATCAAGCGCGTCGCCGAGGGGCTGGTGCCGCGCGAGATCATCGAGCGCGAGAAGTTCGGCTTCAGGGCGCCCGGTACTCCCTACTTGCTGCAACAGAAAGTCGAATGGGTCGAAGACTTCCTCTCCTATGACCGGATCCGCTCCCAGGGTTACTTCAACGCCGACTTTGTCGAACAGCTCAAGAGTCGGTATCGCACGCCGGGCTTCGTGCTCAATGCCCACCTGGAGATCGACTACCTGATGATCGTGCTGACCTTCAGCATCCTGGTCGACCTCTTCGAGCTCCCCGTGCAACAGCCGATGAGGCTTGCCACCGCATGACCACTCTTCCGAAGACCCCCGACGTGCGGGAGCTTTTCCAGCGCTCCGCCGCCCGCCATGGCGACCGGACCGCCTGCCGCAGCGCCGCCGGAAGCCTGACCTACAGCGAGCTGGACGCGACTTCGAGCCACGTTGCCAGCCGCTTGCAGGCGGCGGGCCTGGGCACCGGATCCGTGGTCGGTATCCTGCCCGGCGAATCCCTCGATGTGGTGATCGGGATCCTCGGAGTCCTCAAGGCGGGCTGCGCCTTCATGCCTTTCGATGCCCGGACACCAGCCAACCGACTGGCGACGATGATCGAGATGACGACGCCGGCGGCGATCTTGCTGGGCGACGACGTCGACGCGCCGGACGCCCTGGACGGTGTGCCGGTACTGCCGCTTCGCGACACCGCGCCGAGCGCGCCCAGCGAGCTGGTCGAGATGGAGGCCGACGCCCTGGCCTACATCTACTTCACCTCGGGCTCCACCGGACGCCCCAAGGCGATCGCTGGCCGCTTCAAGAGCATCGCCCACTTCATCCGCTGGGAAGTCGAGGCCTTGGGAGTGGAGCCGGGCTGGCGGGTCAGCCAGCTCACTTCTCCGGCGTTCGACGCGTTCCTCCGCGACCTCTTCGTCCCGCTGACGACCGGCGGCAGGATGTGTATCCCGAGCGACGAGACCTTCTCCGACGCCGATGCGCTGGTCGACTGGCTGGCGACGACCAGGGTCCAACTGCTGCACTGCGTTCCCTCTCTCTTGCGCACCTTGATGGCGGTCGATCCGCCTCGCCCGCTGCCCGACTTGCGTTGGGTCCTGCTGTCGGGAGAGCCGCTGTTGCCCTCCGACGTCGCGACCTGGTACCAGCGACCGGACACCTCCGCAAAGTTGATGAATCTCTATGGTCCGTCGGAAACGACGATGACCAAGTTCTTCTACCCCGTCGAGCCCGAGGATGCCGAGCGGCGAACGGTGCCGATCGGCAAACCCATGCCGGGGGCTCGGGCGGTGGTTCTGGACCCTCGCGGCCGCGCCTGCCCACCGCGAACCGTCGGCGAGATCCACATCCGAACCCCGTTCCGCTCCCACGGCTACTACCGCCAGCCGGAGCTCACCCGCACCGTGTTCGTAGCCAATCCCTTCAGCAACGATCCCAACGAAGTGATCTACAAGACCGGCGACATGGGGCGCCTGCTGGACACCGGCGACTTCGAGTTCCTCGGCCGGCGCGACCACCAGGTGAAGATCCGTGGCGTGCGCATCGAGCTGCCGGAGATCGAGGACCTGCTGCTCGCCCACTCCGCGGTGACCGAGGCGGTGGTGATCGATCGGGACGACGGCAGCGGCACCAAGTACCTCGCCGCCTACCTGGTGGTGGACGGCCAGGTCTCGGCCACCGATCTCCGCCGTCACCTTCTGGCGGAGCTGCCTGAGCACTACCTGCCCTCGGCGTTCGTCTTTCTCGAATCCCTGCCTCGCACTCTCACCGGCAAGATCGATCGGCGCCAGTTGCCTGCGCCGGAGAGGCTGCGCGACACAGCCGATACTCTCACCGAGCCGCGCTCACCGAGCGAGGAGATCCTGGCGGCGTTGTTCGCTCGCGTTCTCGGCCTCGAGCGGGTCGGGATCCACGAGAGCTTCTTCCAGATCGGTGGCCACTCCCTGCTCGCGACCCAGCTCTTGACCCGCGTCCGCAACGCGCTCGGCGTCGAGGTTGCTCTGCGCGAGCTCTTCGAAGCGCCGACCGTCGCCGGGTTGGCCGCGGCGATCGACAACGCAGGCAAGCAGGAGCTGCCCAGCCTACCGCTGGTGGCGAGAGAGAACCGCGTGCAAGCGCTACCGCTGTCCTTCGCCCAGCAGAGGTTGTGGTTCCTCGATCGACTGGAAACCCTCGGAGCGACCTACAACATCGCTCTCGGGATGCGCCTCGAAGGGCGGATCGACCGCGCCGCTCTGACGGCTTCGCTCGGCGCCCTCAGTCAGCGCCACGAGGTCTTGAGAACGGTGTTCGACAGCCGCGACGGCGAGCCGATTCAGATCGTTGGGGAACAGGCGCAGCTGCCGTTGAGGGTTATCGATCTGCGGTCGGTGGCGGCGTCCCAGCGAGATCGGCTGGCGGCGGAGCTGATCGAGACTGAGGCGCGCCAGCCGTTCGACCTGACCCGCGGGCCGCTCGCCCGGGTCACTCTGTTACAGCTTGCCGACGAGAGCTACCTCGGAGTTCTCAACCTGCATCACATCACTGCCGATGCCTGGTCGTTGGGCATCTTCTTGCGCGAGCTCGAGAGCCTCTACCGCAGCGGCGGTGACGCGGCCGAGGCCGGACTGGCCGAGCTGCCGGTGCAATACGGCGACTTCGCGACCTGGCAACGGCGTTGGCTGACCGGCGACGTGCTGCAGAATGAGCTCGACTACTGGCGGCAAAGCCTGAGCGACGCCGAGACCTCCGCCGAGCTACCCAAGGACCGCCCCAGACCGGCGATGCCGAGCTACCGCGGAGGCCGGGTGTTGGGATCGATGACCGCCGCGGCGACCTCACGCATAACCCGCCTGGCCCAGGAGGCCGACGCAACTCTCTTCATGGCCCAGCTGGCGGGATTCGCAGCCCTCCTACATCGTTACACTGGTGGCGTTCGGTTCAACGTCGGCACGCCGGTCGCCAACCGCACCCGAGCCGAGGTCGAGGGCCTGATCGGTTTCTTCGTCAACACGCTGGTGTTGAGGCTCGTTCTCGCCGGCGAGCCGAGCTTCGCTGAGCTCGTCCGCCGGGTTCGGGAGATCTCCCTCGGCGCCTACGCCCACCAGGAGCTGCCGTTCGAAAAGCTGGTGGAGGAAATCCAGCCCGAGCGAGACCTCGCGAGCACGCCTCTGTTCCAGGTGGCTTTCGTGCTGCAGAACGCACCTCTCGAGCCTTTGGAGCTGCCCGGAGCGACCCTCACCCCGGTCCCACTGGAAACCGGAACGGCGAAGTTCGATCTGACGTTGACCCTGGCTCCGCAAGGTGAGGGGCAGGACGTCACGGTCGAATTCGCCGCCGATCTGTTCGATCGCAGCACCGCGGAGCGCCTGCTGCGAGATTACCTTCACCTGCTCGAGGAGGCGATGGCGAATCCTCGCTGCAAGGTCAGTGAGCTGAACCTGTTGAGCCCGGCGGCACGGCAGCAGCTGATGCGCGAATGGAACGATTCCGCCGCCGCATACTCGTCGGATCTCTTGCTCCACCAGCTCTTCGAGCGCCGCGCCGCCACCCACGGCGACGCGGTGGCTGTGAGCTTCGAAGCCAGCGCGCTGAGCTATCAGGCTCTCGATCGTCGCGCGCAACAGCTCGCCGATCGGCTGGCCGAGAAGGGGTGCAGCCGCGAGTCGCCCATCGCCATCTGTCTCGAGCGCTCACCGGAGCTGATGGTGGCGCTGTTCGGCGTCCTCAAGGCCGGCGGCGCTTACTTACCGCTGGACCCGGATTACCCCGAGGATCGGCTGCGCTTCATGCTCCGCGACAGCGGCGCCAGGGTTCTGATCAGCGACCGCTCTCATCGAGACCTGGCGGGTTCGACAACGCCGCTGCTGCGGGTAGATCAACCGGTGCGTTCCTCCTCGCCGTCTCCGCAGGCGCCATCCCCTCAGGAACCGTCTTCGTCACCCGCCGGTCTGGCCTATGTGATCTACACCTCGGGTTCGACCGGACGCCCCAAGGGCGTCGCGATGAGCCACCGAGCGATCGTCAATCGTCTCCTGTGGATGCAAGATCGATACGGCTTACAGGCGACCGACACTGTCTTGCAGAAGACCCCGATGTCCTTCGACGTATCGGTCTGGGAGTTCTTCTGGCCCCTCGCCGTCGGTGCCCGGCTGGAGCTGGCACGGCCCGGCGGCCATCGCGACAGCGCCTACCTGGCCGACCTGATCGTCGAGCGGGCGATCACTGCATTGCACTTCGTACCCTCGATGCTGCAGGCCTTCCTGGCTGGACAAGACCTCGCCGCGGCGGGCGCGCTGCGCCACGTCTTCACCAGCGGCGAAGCGTTGGGCGCCGGCCTCGCCGAGCAGTACCACCGCCGCGCCGACGCGCCGCTGCACAACCTCTATGGCCCGACCGAGGCGGCGGTCGACGTGACCTTCCACGCCGTGCCGCCGGTTCGCCAACCGCGTCCGGTGCCGATCGGCCGACCCATCGCCAACACGCGGATCCACCTGCTCGGCCGGCAGTTGCATCCACTACCTGTCGGCGCCGCCGGCGAGCTGACGATCGGCGGCACCAACCTCGCCCGTGGCTATCTGCGGCGGGCAGGACTGACCGCCGAACGCTTCGTGCCCGACTCGTGCGGCGAGCGTTGCGGCGAGCGCCTCTACCGTACCGGCGACCTCGCCCGCCACCGGGCAGACGGAGCGATCGAGTTCCTCGGCCGGCTGGATCACCAGGTGAAGCTGCGCGGCTTTCGCATCGAGCTGGACGAGATCCGGGCCGTCCTGTGCCAGCACCCGAGGCTCGCCGAGGCGGTGGTCGTGACGCGCAACGACGGACCCGCCGGGGACCTGCGCCTGGTGGCCTTCGCCGTCCCGATGGCGGGCAGCGAGCCGGCGCTCGACGAGCTACGGCAATTCCTCGGCCAACGGCTTCCGGATTATATGGTGCCGGCAGCCTTCGTCTTCATCGACGCCCTGCCGTTGACTCCGAGCGGCAAGATCGATCGCCGGTCCTTGCCCGCGGCCCCGGCTCCGACGCCATCGTCGGATCTCTCGGCGGCCCGCTGGGCGTCGCCCACCGAAGAGCTGCTGGCAGGCCTGTGGGAAGAGATCCTCGAGCGGTCGTCGATCGGACCGGAGGACGACTTTTTCCACCTCGGTGGGCACTCGTTGCTCGCTACCCGGGTGATGGCCAGGATCGTGGAGATCTTCGGCGCCGAGCTCCCACTGCGCGACCTGTTCGCCAATCCGACGCCCCGCCGCCTGGCGAGTCGGATCGAGGAAGCCCGTGGCCAGGACACCATCCCGGCTCCGGCACTGGTGCCGATCCCACGCGACACGCCAGCGCCGCTGTCCTTCGCTCAGCAACGCCTGTGGTTTCTCGATCATCTGGAGCCGGCGAGCGCGGCGTACAACCTGCCTCTGGCTCTGGACTTGCGCGGGACCCTGGATCTCGACGCCCTCGGGCGGGCGTTGGACGAGATCGTCCGCCGGCACGAAGTCCTCCGAACGACTCTCGCGACGGTCGACGGACGACCGATTCAAATCGTCGGCGAGCCTTGCGGCAGCGCCTTGCCGGTGATCGATCTCGGCCACCTCGCCCCGGGGCAGCGGGGTCGCGAGCAGCGGTTGCTGATCGAGGCCGAAGCGGCCCGCCCGTTCCACCTGGCGGCGCGACCCTGGCTACGACTCGCCTTGCTCAGGCTGGCAACCGACCACTGGACTCTGCTGGTGACGATGCACCACATCGCCAGCGACGGGCTGTCCCTGGAGATCTTCTATGGCGAGCTGACGACCCTTTATCGCGCCTACCGCCGCGGCGAGAGCTCGCCGCTGGCCGACTTGCCGGTCCAATACGGCGACTTCGCCGTCTGGCAGCGCCGCTGCCTGACCGACGAGACGCTGGCCACGGAGCTCGGCTACTGGCGCGATCGCCTGGCCGACCTGCCGCTTTTGACGACCTTGCCGGCCGATCGTCCACGGCCCTCGACCCGACGCTGGACGGCCGGTGTCGTCGGCAGCGATCTGTCGCGCGACCTGACGGGCAAGCTGAGGGACCTCGCACGACAGCGCGGAGCCAGCCTCTTCATGGTCGTGCTGGCCGCCTTCGCGGCTCTGTTGCGGCGCAGCGGCAGCGAGCCGATCGTCCCGATCGGCGTACCGGTCGCGGGCCGCAATCGAAGCCAGCTCGAGAACCTGATCGGCTTCTTTGTCAACACGGTCATCGTGCCGGCCGGCGCGGACGGCGACCTCCGATTCGCGTCTCTGATCGATCGGATCCGCGACGCGGTGCTCGAATCCTTCGCCCACCAGGCCGCTCCCTTCGAGAAGCTGGTGGACGAGCTGGCTCCCGAGAGAGCCCTGAGTCACTCGCCCTTGTTTCAGGTGATGCTCGCCTGGCAGAACGCTTCGCGTCGTTCCCTCGAGGTCGAAGACCTGCGCCTGACGCCGGTCGGTGCAGTGAACACCCGCGCCAAGTTCGACCTGACCCTGGTGGTGCGCGAGAGCGACCGTGGACTGCGCTATGACCTCGAGTACGGGCGGGAGATCTTCGATCGCACCACCGCCCTGCGGTTGACCCGGGGTCTCACGAAGCTGCTGATCGACGCCGGCACCGCACCCCAACACAGGCTCTCCGAGCTGACCTTGCTCGAACCCGCCGAGAGTCACCAGCTGCTCCACGGTTGGAATGACATCAGCGATCGGGAGGACCGGCTGAGCGGGGTCGTTGCTCGATTCTTGCACCGGGCCAACCGTGACCCGCAAGCGACAGCGCTCCGCTGGCGGTCGCAGCGCATCTCTTACGGCCAGCTCGCCGACCGCGTACTCGGCCTCGCCACCGAGCTGCGCCGATGCGGCGTCGGGCCCGACAAGGTCGTCGGGATCTACTTCACGCGCTCGCCGGAGCTGGTCACCAGCGTCCTGGCGGTGCTGGCGGCCGGGGGCGCCTATCTGCCTCTCGATCCGAGCTATCCCGAGGAACGCCTGGGATTCATGCTGTCCGATAGCGCCGCGCGGTGGGTGATCGGCGATCGCTCCTCGGCTCCTCGCACGCTGCGCTCCCGCGTCCAGTGGATCGCCGGTGAGCCACCGGCGGGGAGCGCCGCAAACGGCACGACGATCGAGTCGCCCCACCCCGAGAGCCTGGCCTACGTCATCTACACCTCGGGCTCGACCGGACGCCCTAAAGGCACCGCGATCTCTCATCGGGCCCTGGCCCGTTACCTGGCCTGGTGCACGAGCGTCTATGTCGGCCCGGCGGGTGGCGACGCGCCGCTGGCTTCGTCGATCGGTTTCGATCTGACGGTGACCAGCCTCTTCACGCCTCTTTTGACCGGTGGCTCGATCACCCTGGTGGGCGACGAGCGAGATCCCGAGGGATTGACCGAAGCATTGGCCGAGGGCGGCTTCGATCTGGTCAAGGTGACGCCGTCCCACCTCGCTCTGCTCGAGCGCGGGCTGTCCGGCGACCAGATGGCGGCCGCCACCCGTCTCTTGATCCTCGGCGGCGAGGCTCTCACCGGCGAACGGTTGGCCGGCTGGCGGCGTCAAGCTCCCCAGGCTCGCTTGATCAACGAGTACGGACCCACCGAGGCAACGGTCGGCTGCGCCGTCTACGAGGTCGGGTCCGATCTGCCTTCCGACGACGTACCCATCGGACGGCCGATCTCCGGCGCCAATCTGCGGGTCCTCGACCCGCACTTCTACCCGAGTCCGAGCGGCGTCCCGGGGGAGTTGCACATCGGCGGCCAGGGCTTGGCGAGAAGTTATCTGGGACGCCCGGCACGCACCGCGCTCAGCTTCCGGCCGGATCCCTGGAGCCAGGAACCGGGGGCTCGACTCTACGCCACCGGCGACTCGGCGCGCTGGCGATTCGACGGCCATCTCCTATTCCTCGGCCGGATCGACCGTCAGCTCAAGGTCCGCGGCTTCCGCATCGAGCCGGGAGAGATCGAGACCGCCCTGGCCCGTCTTCCCGGCGTTGCTGCCGCAGCCGTGGCGACCCGTGCCGACGAAAAGCAGGCTTCTCGTCTGGTGGCGTGGGTCGTCGCCGAGCCCGGTGCCGACCTCGAGACCTCCGCCCTCCGCCATCAGCTGGCCGAGTGGCTGCCGGCGCACTGTCTCCCGGCAGCCTTCGTCTTTCTCGATGAGCTACCTCTCACCGCCCACGGCAAAGTGGACGAGGACTCGCTGCCCGACCCCCGGGTCGAACGGCCTGAGCTCGCCACCACCTTCGAAACGCCGCGCGATCGTGCCGAACAGAAGCTGACGCGGATCTGGGCCGAGGTTCTGCGCCTCGATCGAGTCGGGGTGCACGACAACTTCTTCCACCTGGGTGGGGACTCGATCCTCAGCATCCAGATCGTCTCGCGCGCCAACCAGGCCGGCCTGCACTTCACGGTAAGGCAGATCTTCGAACACCAGACGGTCGCGGCGCTGGCTACGGTGGCCGAGACCGTGGCACCGATCGAAGCCGAGCAAGGGACCGTGCAGGGGACCTTCTCCCTCACCCCGGCCGCCCGATGGTTCTTCGAGCAACAGCTCGTCGAGCCGCAGCACTACAACCAGGCCTTGTTGCTGGCCGCGCCGGAGCACCTCGATGCGCCGGCTCTCGACCAGGCGCTGAACACCCTGCTGCGGCACCACGACGCCCTGCGGCTACGGTTCGAGCAGACGGCGGACGGATGGAGCCAGGAAATCGCTCCGCGAGCCTTCACCACCAGCCGTGTCCACGATCTCTCGGGCCTGGCGGACGGCGACCGCGACGCCGCCTTGAGTCACCTGACCAGCGAGCTGCAAACCAGCCTGCGCCTCGATCGCCCACCGCTGCTACGCGCTGCGATCTTTCGGCTCGGCCACAGTCGGCGGGACCGCCTGCTGCTCCTGCTCCATCATCTGATCGTTGACGGCGTGTCGTGGCGCGTCCTGCTCGAGGATCTCGAAGCAACCTACAACGACCTGCGGCGCGGACGACAACCGTCGCTGCCGACCAAGACTACCTCGTTCAAGCGCTGGTCGGAGCTCCTGTGCGAGAAGGCCGACACCACCGAGATCGCTCTCGAGCTGGACTACTGGCTCGCCTCCAGGCGGTTCGCGGCGCCGGCTCTACCGGTCGACTTCACTGATCGCGCCAACCTCGTCGCCAGCGAAGCCAGCGTCACCGTCGCCCTGAGTGAAGGCGAGACCGAGATCCTGCTGACCCAGGTGCCGCAGGCCTATCGAACCGAGATCAACGACGTACTTCTCACCCCCTTCGCCCAGGCTCTCGGCGCCTGGACCAATTCGTCCGAGCTGCTGATCGACCTCGAGGGCCATGGCCGCGAAGACCTCTTTCCGGGCATCGATCTGGCGCGCACGGTCGGTTGGTTCACCTCGATCTTCCCGGTCTTGCTGTCGGTCCCCAAAGCAGCCGATCTCGGCACGACCCTGATGGATGTCAAGGAGCAGCTACGCGACGTCCCGAGCCGCGGGATCAGTTACGGGCTGCTGCGCTATCTCGCTACGGGGGACTCGAGCTCGCGCCTGGTGGCGATGCCCGCCGCCGAGGTGAGCTTCAACTATCTCGGCCAGCTCGATCGTGCGGGCGGTTCGGCCACAGCTCTGGAGCCGGCGCCGGAGAGCGTCGGCGCCCTGCGCTCGCCGCGCCAGGAGCGCCGCTATTTGTTGGAGGTCAATGGCCGGGTCTACGACCAGCGGCTGTGGATCACAGTCCTCTTCGGCGGCCGGCATCGACGCTCCACCATCGAGCACCTGGCGAATACCTATCTGCAGCGTCTGCGCGATCTGATCGATCACTGCAGCTCGGATTCAGCCGGCGGGGTGACGCCGTCCGACTTCCCTCTGGCCGAGCTCGACCAGTCAGCCCTACTCAACGCGATCAGCCAGGTCGGTCAAGCCAAGGATTAGTCGTCGCCGTGCGTGCCCAAAACATCGAAGATGTCTATCCGCTCTCCTCGCTGCAGGAAGGGCTGCTCTTTCATACTCTGAGCGACCCCGGCAGCGGGGTCTACGTCGTCCAGCTGGCCTGCGAGCTCGGCGGCGATTTCGATGCCACGGCTTTCCGACAGGCCTGGAGCAAGTTGCTGGCTCGGCACGCCATCCTGCGCACGGCCTTCATCTGGGAAGGACTCGAACGGCCGGTCCAGGTCGTGTGCCGCGAGCTCGAGCTGCCGATCACCGAGCACGACTGGCGCGATCTCTCACCCGCCAAGCGCGAAGCGGAGCTCGACACTCTTCTCGCCGCCGACCGGCGACGGGGCTTCGAGCTCTCCCAGGCCCCGCTGACGCGACTCATCCTGTGCCGTACCGGCGAGCGCAGCCATCGCATGATCTGGACCCATCACCACCTGCTGCTCGACGGCTGGTCCCTACAGCTCCTGCTGCGCGAGGTCTTCGCCCTCTATGAGGCCTGCCGACAGGGCGAAGACCTCGACTCGCCGCCGGCGCCGGCCTATCGGAGCTACATCGCCTGGCTCGGCAGCCGCAATCTGACCCAGGCGGAGTCGTTCTGGCGCCGTGAGCTCGCCGGTTTCAGCGCTCCGACGCCGCTGCCGGCCGACGTGCCACCGCGGCGCCGGCAGGTCTCCGGCCATGGCGCGCGGGAGATCCGGCTCTCCGCCACGGTCAGCGAGGCACTCGAAGCCCTGGTCCAACGCCAGAAGATCACGCTGAACACCCTGCTGCAGGGCCTCTGGGCGTGGATCCTCAGTCGCGCCAGCGGCGAAGCGGACGTCGTCTTCGGTTTCATCTCCGCCGGCCGGCCGCCGGCGCTGCCTGGTGCTGAGCGGATGGTCGGGCTGTTTCTCAATACCCTGCCGGTTCGAGTGCACGTCGCCTCTCGAGCTCGCCTGATTCCCTGGCTGCAGGAGCTGCAGGAGTCGCAGGTCCGCTTGCGTGAATTCGACTACAGCCCCCTGGCCCAGGTGCAGGGGTGGAGCGAGGTGCAGCGCGGGGTCGATCTCTTCCATTCCCTTCTCGACTTCGCCCACTACGGCCCGGAGTCGTCCTTGAGCGATCTCGAGACGCCCCTCGAGATCACCGACGTCCGATTCGCCGAGCGCCCGAACTACCCGCTGGCGATCATCGCCGGACTCAGCGGGGCCCTGTCCCTGCGCATGCTCTATCGCACCGCCCAGCTCGACCGGGTCACCGTAACCCGCATCCAGGGCTACTTCGTACGCCTGCTGCGGGCGGTCGCGGAGAATCCCGACCGACGTCTCGGCGACCTCCCGTGGCTGAGCCGCGGCGAGCGCTCGCAACTGCTGCGGGAGTGGAACGACACCGCCGCGCCTCTGCCCGGGGGCTCGATGCAGGATCTCTTCGAGGCCCGGCTGCGGCAAGATCCGCAGGCCGTCGCGGTGCTCTTCGGTGGCCGGTCCTACACCTACAGCGAGGTCGATGAGTGGGCGAGTCGGCTCACCCACCAGCTGCGAGACTGCGGCGTGCAGCGCGGTGACTTGGTGGCAGTCTACCTCGAGCGCTGTTGGGAGATGATTCCGGTCCTGCTCGGTATCCTGCGCACCGGCGCGGCCTACGTGCCACTGGACGCCGGCTACCCCGAATCCCGGGTTCAGTGGATCCTGTCCTCTCTGGGCATCCGCTGGCTCGTGTCCCAGGCGGCGCTGTTGGAGACGCGTCCCGAAGCCCTGGCGCAAGTGGCCGAACTCGAGCACATCTTGACGGTCGATGCCCCCTGGCAGCCAGCGGCCGCCAGGGGCGCCGAGCGGAGTGGCGACGCGATCGGCCCTCGCCACTCCACCTGGCTCGCCGAGGTTGCGGCGCAGCCCGACTCTCGGGCTGTCGACTGCGGGCCGCAGGACTTGGCCTACATCATCTTCACCTCGGGCTCGACCGGAACCCCCAAGGGGGTCATGGAACGCCACGGGCCGGTGGTCAACCTGATCCGCTGGGTGAACGAGACCTTCGACGTCTCGCCCTCCGACCGGATGTTGTTCATCACCTCCCTGTGCTTCGATCTGTCGGTATACGACATCTTCGGCATCCTGGCGGCCGGCGGCTCGGTGCGGGTCGCCACGGCGGAAGAGACCGCGGATCCCACCCGTCTGGTCGAGATCCTGTGCGAGGAACCCGTCACTTTCTGGGATTCGGCACCGGCCGCGTTGCAGCAGCTGACTCCACTCTTGCCGGCACGGGCCAGCCAGAGCTCGCTGCGCCTGGTGTTCCTGTCGGGCGATTGGATCCCGGTTTCTTTGCCGGATCGCATTCGAGGAGTGTTCGAGAACGCCCGCCTGATCGCCCTCGGCGGCGCCACCGAGGCGACGGTGTGGTCCAATTTCTTCCCGATTCCCGAGGTCGATCCGGCCTGGCCCAGCATCCCCTATGGCCGCCCGATGCGCAACGCTCGCTACCACGTGCTCGACGAGGCCCTGTCGCCGTGCCCAGTGGGAGTCGCGGGCGACCTCTTCATCGCCGGCCATTGCTTGACCGCCGGCTATGCCGGGGCACCGACCCTGAGCGGTTGGAAGCTGGTGCCCGACTCGTTCGGCGAAAGACCCGGCGGGCGCATGTATCGCACCGGCGATCGGGCACGCTTCTGGCCCGACGGCGTGCTCGAGTTCCTCGGCCGCCTCGATCATCAGGTCAAGATCCGCGGCTTTCGGATCGAGCTCGGTGAGATCGAGGTCAACCTCTCCGAGCACGCCGGCGTCGATCAGGTGGCGGTGGTCGTGCGGGAGAACGAGTCGGGGCACAAACGCCTGGTCGCCTACGTCGTGTCGCAAGCGGAAAACCCTGCGCCAGTCGATGACTTGCGCGAGTACCTCGCCAAACGCCTGCCGGAGTACATGCTGCCGTCATCTTTCGTCTTCCTCGACGCGATGCCGGTGACGGCCAACGGCAAGCTCGACCGTAAAGCCCTGCCGGCGCCGTTTGCCGAGTCGGCGGAAGGCGATTTCGAACCCCCGCGCGGCGAGCGCGAGCAGCATCTCGCGGCGTTGTGGGCCGAGGTCCTGCGCTGCGAGCGGGTCGGCCGCCAAGACAACTTCTTCGAGCTCGGCGGCGACTCGATCCTCAGCATTCAGATCGTCTCGCGGGCCAATCAGCTCGGTATCAAGCTGACCCCCGGCCAACTGTTCGAGCACCAGACCATCGCCGAGCTCGCCGCGGTGGCTGGAGAAGCGGTGAGCGAAGCCGAACAGGGCACGATCCGTGGAGCGCTGCCTCTGACACCGGTGCAGCGTTGGTTCTTCGAACAGGACATGCCAGAAGCGCATCATTTCAATCAGTCACTGCTGCTCGCTGGGGAGGCTCTCGAGGACGCCTGCCTGCACGCTGCCCTGAGCCATCTGCTGGCCCATCACGATGCCTTGCGGCTCCGCTTCCGGCAGCGCGAGGACGGCTGGGAGCAGCGCATCGGGAAGCTCGCCGAGGAGCCCCCCTTCTCGGTCATCGACCTCGAGAACCTGGGCTCCGAATCCCTCGCCTCGACCCGGGCCGACAACCTGGATGCAGTGCAAGCCTCCCTCGGGCTCACCCACGGCTCGGCGTTGCGCATGGTGCTGATCCGCGCAACCGTCGAAGATCGCCTGTTGCTGGTCTTCCACCATCTGCTGATCGACGGTGTCTCGTGGCGCATTCTGCTGGAGGATCTCCACACCGCCTATGAGCAGCTGAGGCGCCAGGACACAGTCGCCTTGCCGGCCAAGACGACCTCCTACAAGCGCTGGGCCGAAGGTCTCGAAGAGATCGCCGCCGCCGGCGCGCTGGCGGACGACGTCGACTACTGGTCGGCGGTCCCGCCGCAGAGGCCGGGTCGACTGCCGATCGATCACCCCGCGGGCTCCGATCTGGCGCGCTATTCCGACACCGTGAGCGTCACCCTCGAAGCGCCCGAGACGACTTCACTGCTCACCCAGGCGACGGAGGCCTACCACACCCAGATCAGTGATCTCTTGCTCACCGCTCTGGTCGAGACCTTTGCCGCCTGGACCGGCGAAAGGGGTCTCCTGTTACAGCTCGAAGGCCACGGCAGGGAAGATCTGGTGGCTGATCTGGACCTGTCGCGCACCGTCGGCTGGTTCACCTCGATCTTCCCCGTTTGGCTCGATCCCGGAGAGTCCGAGGACCCGGGCCAACGCATCAAGGTGATCAAGGAAAGCCTGCGTCGAATCCCTCGCCGCGGCGCCAGCTACGGTCCCTTGCGCTACCTCGGCAGCGACGAGTCACGCCGCACCCTGGCTGGGCTTCCGCAGCCACAGATCGGTTTCAACTACCTCGGCCAGCTCGACAGCGCCGTCCCCTCCGGTCTGCGCCCGGCGGCGGAATCGGCCGGCGCGGACCGCAGTCCGCATCAGCCCCGTCGGTTGTTGATCGAGATCTCTGCCCACGTCCACGACGCTCAGCTGCGCATCGCCTGGACCTACAGTCGCGAGCAATACGACCCGGCGACGGTGCACAGTCTGGCGACGCGTTACCTCAGCCGTCTCAGTGGACTGATCGAGCATTGCTGCTCGCCCCAGGCGGGTGGCTGGACGCCAGCTGACTTCCCTCTCGCCGCGCTGGATCAGGCGGGCCTCGATCGCCTGGTCGGTACCGATCGCGATGTCGCCGACATCTACCCGCTCTCTCCCCTGCAGCAAGGCATGCTCTTCCACAGCCTGCACGATCCGCGCTCCGGGGTCTACTGCCAACAGCTCAGCTGCCTGCTCGAAGGACCGCTCGAGGCCGCGACGTTGCTCGACGCCTGGCAGGCAGCGGTCGACCGCCACCCGATTCTGCGGACGGCCTTTGCCTGGGAAGAGCTCGACGAGCCGTTACAAATCGTGTATCAGGCGGGGCGACTGCCGGTGAAGCAACGAGATTGGCACGCCCTGGCGGGCGCCGAGCAGCAGCAGCGTCTTGACGAGCTCCTGGAGAGTGACCGTCAACGGGGCTTCGACTACGAGCGCGCGCCCCTCATGCGACTCCAGCTGATCCGCCTGAGCGACGATCGCCATCGACTGATCTGGACCCACCACCACCTGCTGCTCGACGGCTGGTCGATCCCGATCCTGATCGGGCAGATTTTCGCCACCTACCAGGCAAGGATCGAAGGCCAGCCGACGCCTCAGACGCCGCCGGCGCCTCCGTTCCGCGATTTCATCGCCTGGCTGGCGACGCGGGATCATGCTGAAGCGGAGAGTTTCTGGCGCCGGCAGCTGGCCGGCTTCACCACCCCCAATCCGGTCGCCGACGCGACGCCGAACGCCAGCCGCCGTTTCGGCGACCGCGACTTCGGCCGCGAGAGCCGCGAGCTGTCGAGCGTTGCGACCGCGGCGCTCGAAGGTCTGGCACGACAGGAGCAGCTGACCCTGAACACCATACTGTCGGGAGTCTGGGGACTGCTCCTGGCGCGCTACAGCGATTGTTCGGAGTCCGTTTTCGGTATGGTGACCGCCGGCCGCCCGACCGATCTGGAGGGTGCCGAGGCGATTGTTGGCCCCTTCCTGAACACCGTGCCCCTGCGTCTCCGCTCGCCTGGCGCAATCCCCGTGGCGGAATGGCTGAAGGAGGTCCAACAGACCCAGGTCGCGGTACGCGCCTACGAGTTCACCCCCCTGCGCGACATCCAGGAGTGGAGTGACGTCGCGCGCGGCACGCCGCTGTTCGAAAGCCTGGTGATCTTCGAGAACTATCCGGTCGGCGAGGCCCTTGCCGAGAACGAGGCGAACGTTCGGGTGCGCGACGTGGCGTTCGAGGAGCGCACCAACTATCCCCTCGCCCTGGTCGGAGTTCCGGGCGCCCGTTTGAAGCTCGAAATCGTCTTCGACAGCGCCGTCCTGGATCGCCCTTTCGTAGCCCGTGCCCTGCGCCACGTGGATCGCCTGCTGGCGGGATTCGCCGCGACGCCTCGAGCTCGCCTCGCCGAGGTGGCCATGCTGACGCCGGCCGAGCGGCAGCTCCTGCTCGGTGAGTGGAACGACACCGAGAGAGCTGCGGGCGACCCAGGCGGCCTGCATCAGCTGTTCGAGGATCAAGTCCGGCGAACGCCGCAGGCCTTAGCGATCGAGGGCGACGGCCGTAGGCTGAGCTTCCGCGAGCTCGATCGCCTGGCCGACGACATCGCCGCCCGCCTGACCGATCTCGGCGTCACGATCGACGATCCGGTGGCGCTGTTGTCGCGGCGCTCACCGGAGATGATCGCCGCCATCCTCGGGGTCCTCAAGGCTGGCGGCGCCTTTCTGCCGCTGGATAGCGAAGCGCCGTCCGATCGGTTGCGTTTCATCCTGGCCGACGCGGGCGCCCGGGTGCTGATCGGCGACGACCTGCTGGCGGATCGGCTTCCGGCCCCCAGTATCCCGGTGCTACACCTCGCCGCCGATGAGCCGCCTCAGCAGCCGAAACCGGCCGGCGATCGATTCACCTCAGCGCAACAGCTTGCCTGGATCCTCTTCACCTCCGGCTCCACCGGTCGGCCGAAGGGCGTGATGATCTCTCATCGAGCTGCCGTGAACTACATGCGGTACGCGGTGGCCGAATACCGTGCCAGCGAAGGCAACGGCAGCATCTTGCACTCGCCGATTTCCTTCGACTTGACGATGACCAGCCTATTCGCTCCCCTGCTGGCTGGCCATCCGGTCCGCCTGTTGCCCGACGGCGCCCATCCGCGCGCCCTCGCCGATGCCCTGGTCGCGCACGACGACCTCAGCCTGACCAAGCTGACACCGTCGCACCTCGGTCTGATCAACGCCTCCCTCGGCGACGATCAGTGGGCGGACCGGACTCGCTGCATCGTTCTCGGCGGTGAGAGCCTGTCCGCCGCGACGATCCAGCCGTGGCTCTCTCGGGCACCGGGAACCCGCATCATCAACGAGTACGGGCCGACGGAAGCGACGGTCGGGTGTGCTGTCTTCGAAGCGCAGGCCTCATCTAGAGCACAGCCCGCCGAGACGGTTCCGATCGGCCGGCCGATTCCGGGCCTGCAACTCCTGGTGCTCGATTCCCGATTGCAGCCAACGCCCCTCGGCGTTCCCGGCGAGCTGTTCATCGCCGGCAAGGGTCTGGCTCGCGGCGATCGCCGCCGACCCGGCCTCACCGCCTGTCGCTTCCTTCCGCACCTGTTGACGCATCGCCCCGGCGAACGGCTCTACCGCAGCGGCGATCGGACGCGCTGGCTCGATGACGGTAACCTGGACTTCCTCGGCCGCATCGACGAACAGATCAAGCTGCGCGGCTATCGCATCGAGCCGGCCGAGATCGAGGCCGCCCTGGCGGCCCACCCGCGGGTGCGGGAGGCGGCCGTGGTCTTGCGCCAGGACAGTGGCTCGCCGCCTCGGCTGGTCGCCTATGCCGTCGCCGACGGTGAGCTGCCCGGGCACCGGGAGCTACGCGACGCGATGCGCGACCGCCTGCCCGATTTTATGCTACCGAGTCAGTTCGTCGGGCTGGATCGTTTGCCGTTGACCGCCAACGGCAAGATCGACCGACGGGCGCTGCCGGCGCCTGATCACGACCGGCCCGAGATCGGCCACTTCGTCGCACCGCAAACGTCGTTCGAGCAGGGCATCGCGGCGATCTGGGTCGAGCTCCTGGGGATCGAACGCATCGGCGTGCACGACAACTTCTTCGAGCTCGGCGGCGACTCACTAGTCGCCATGCGCCTGAGCTCGAAGCTGCAGGTGGCGTTCGAAGTCGAAGTACCCCTCGAACGGCTCTTCGAGTCGCCGACGGTCGGCGAGATCGCCCAGTTCATCGAACACTCGCAGCTCGAGCTCGCAGCGAGCGCTGACGAGCAAGAGCTGGCCGACCTGTTGGCCGAGATCGAAGGGCTGTCCGATGAAGGAGCCGGGGTGCTGCTCGGCAGCGGCGGTCACGCCTCGGAGCCGGAGGGTTCGGCATGACCGAGCTGCTCGACCGGGTCGAGAACC
>JBCCGX010000055.1:0-18561 GCA_039029035.1 Acidobacteriota bacterium
CTGCGACAAGTTCAGCTTCCACACCGATTCTCTCCCGTCGATCGACGGCGTATCAGGGGCGCTCGCTCCCACGGGCTTCTCTTGGGCCGGCGCCGCGCGATTGCCGACCCGGTAAGCCACGATCTCAATTTAGGCCAGGCAGGTCGATTCGGCAAAGGCCCTGGGACGGGTGGTTGGGCAGCGGGTGCGAAGTCTCTGGATCGGACGACCGTCCGCTTGCCGCGGTCCTGTTCCGCCGGCCGACCGACGCTGGACGCAATCGCGCAGGAGCTACCGGTCGTCGAACAGTCGTTGACTCGCTTGCAGGTAACTACAAATTTTTTGATCTCGATCGCGCGTGTCGAACGCGTCTACGGGTGGAAGACGGCATTTGAAAGGAAACAAGATGCGCGATTCAATGTTCGAACCCAGGGCGAGGCGGTCGATGAGCCGTTCGGATCGATCCCTGATCCTTGGCGGGCTTTTATCCCTTGCCAGTGCCCTGTCGGCAGCCTCGCAGGAGACGGTGACCTACGTTTACGAATGGACGCCCCTCGATCGCCTGTCCAAGGTGACGACCACAGCGGGTACCAGCACGTACGCCTACGATGGCGACGGCCTTCGGGTCCGTAAGGATACTTCTGACGGCACCACGGTCTACGTCCGCGATCACCTCGGGCGGGTGATCGCCGAGTATGACGAGGCGGGCGACTTGCTGAACGAATATGTTTATGCCGGACCACGCCGGATCGCTCGGATCAATCCGGCGGGTGAGCGAGTCTACTTTCATGCCGACGTCGTCGGTACGCCGCTGCTGACCACCGAATCGAGCGGCGCGGTGATGTGGCGCGGCGAGAGCTTGCCCTTCGGCGGCGAGGTCACCTCTGTCGGCTTGGAAGAAAACTACAAATTCGCCGGCAAAGAGCTCGATGGCGAGACCGGCCTCTTCGAGTCCGGGGCGAGGTTCTACGATCCGGGGATCGGCCGCTTTCTCAGTATCGATGAGGTAGGTGGCGATCCGATCAGTCCTCAGTCGTGGAATCGCTACGGCTATAGTCTCGCGAATCCCATGCGTTTTGTGGATCCGGACGGGCGCCAGCCGAGGGTGGCGGAGATCTATTACGGAACCAACGATCCCAATACTCGCACTTTCGAATCCAATGCTACGGGCTTGGCCATGGGCGGCACGGCCCTTCTCGTGCTGGCAAGCTTCTATAGTTTGCCGGTCAGCCTACCCGTTGTCGTTGCAGTTGCCGCACTGGATCTCACGGTCGGCTTTGATGGTCAATTGGCGGAGCGGCTACCGCCGCCGATGGCCAACAACCCCGCTCTCCTGCAAGAAAATATTAATGTATTGAAAGAGCGCATCAGCAGCCATGAGGCGCGTCTGCGGGAAATTGATACGGAGTTCGAGAGGCACCGAGAAATCGCCGCTGGGATAAGCCAGGGAGGGAACGAAGAAAGGATTGCTCTAGAAAAGCAAAGAAGATTTCTCTTTCAGGGTATCGGAGCCTATCCCCTGCAGCCGGAAGTAGTCGAAGGCTTGGAGCGCGAGCGCGCCAGGTTGCTCCAGGGTCTGGAGCGACTGAGGACTGTACGAGGAAACCTGCGAGCCTCTCAGGAAAGAGAGCTCAGCCGATCGGGTCTGCTGGATCGGAATTAGAAACAACTCGATGCCAAACCGCGCAACAATCAGTTCACCACTAATCGACACGACGCCTGAGGGGGCAGCCAAGTGATACAACTAACTAGCACCAGATGGATTCGGGCTTCACTCATCAGTGTCGTGGCGATCGTTCACTTGGCTTCCCCGAGCGTCGCTGTCGAGCCGGGCTCGGACGAATTCCTTTCCAAGATTACCAGCGCGCCGAGCAGCTCACGATTCCAGGAATCCTACGAAGGTTTCTCCGGCAGCTACCTGCTGCGCATGGTCGATATCAGCCTGCCGGGCAAGGCGGGGCTCGACCTGGTGGTCCAGCGTACCTATCAGCCGAATATCTGGAACCGCACCGAAGACGATCCTCTGATCGAAGAATTTATCTATCACCAGGCGGGTGTGGATCCTCTAGACTTGCTCGGCGGCAACGGTTGGCAGCTGCATATGGGCAAGGTGCGTAATCCCTTCGGTACCGGCAGCTCGGGGACGGACATCCTGCCACCCGACAATCCGAGCGTCCTGATGCCGGACGGCTCCAGCTACACGCTGTACCTGGCGGCGGACGGTGACGGCATGGTCAGCCGCGAGGGCTGGCGCTACCGCAGGATCAGCGGCCCCGCCGAGCAGCCGGTGCGTTGGGAGCTCACCCAATCCGACGGCACGATCTTCGTCTTCGAGTCGACTGCCTCGCTGTTCCTCTCCAACTGTTTTGCCGGACCATGCTACGCGCTCAATTCGTGGGACGAAGCGACGTCCTATGTCGACTTCGTGGGGACGATCTACGCCCAGTGTACCGAGATCCGAGACGTGCACGGCAACAAGATCCTGATCGACTACGACCAGTATTGGGGGCGGATCGAGACCCTCACCGACACCTACGGCCGGGAGGTGGAGCTCTCTTACCACGACGGCTCGCCGGACGGTAGCATCCGGCCGCGACTGAAAGAGCTGAAGGTCCGGCCGAGTTCCAACAGCTCGACGGTGCTGCAGACGGTGAAGTACGGCTACGCCTCCTCCTTCAAGGTGGAGTACGAACTGGGCCTGGTGACGCTGGAACGCGACATCTATCGGCTGAGCGACGTCACGCCACCGGAGGGCAATGCCTGGGCCTTCAAGTACCGCAGCGGCAGCGTCAAGCGGGCGGCGGGACGCCGGGCGCTCGAAACGGTGACGTTCCCCAGTGGCGTGGAGATCAAGTACACCTACAAGGGTGTGGCCTTCGATGTCGGCCACGCCTCGCAGACGGTGGAGCAGGCGGCGCTGGAGAAGAAGATGGTTTCCGGCGCCGGCCTGACGACGGGCACCTGGAACTACGACTACGCCGACCCGGGCGAAGAGGGTCAGGTGACGACCATCACCGGTCCCGAGGGGTTTACGGAGACCCAGACCTACCACGGCTGGGGTGACTTCGACGAGCCCTCACCGAGAGACGACATGGAGGATGTCGATCTGTGGAAGGTCGGCCTGCTGGCGAGCCGGGTGACGGAGCTGGACGGCGAGACGCGCAGCCAAACCTTCACCTACGAAGCGGGGCGCCTGCTATCGGCCGACTGGCAGCACACGACCCCGTGGAACGGCTTTCTCGGTGCCGACTTAGGGCGTTTCCAGCCAGGGGTGTCGTTCGTCCGGCCGCAGGAGGTCAAGACCGAGGTCGTGCGAGACAGCGAGACCTATTCGACGACCCAGAGCGATTTCGACGAGTACGGCAATCCGCTGAAGATCACCGAGACGGGCGGCGTCGAGCGGACGACCACGCTGGCCTATTGGTACAACGAAGAGAAGGGAATGATCGCCGGGCGGCTGGCGTCACGAGTCAGCTCGCCGGGTGGCAGCGAGAGTCGCAAGTACTCCGACGTCGGTCTGGAGACCCAGCGCACAGTCAATGGCTCGCTGGTCACCGACTTCACCTATCACGCTACCGGCGACCTCGAGAGCCAAACGCTGAAGAACGATACCGAGTTGGTCGATCTCACCCGCACCTGGAGTGGCTACACCTGGGGAGTGCCGACGCAGGTGACCGAAGGGCCGATCACCTTCACTCATACCGCCAATGAGCTCGGGCTCCTGGCGAAAGAAGACGACGGCCGAGGCAATACCACCGCCTACACCCACGACGATCTCGGTCGGGTTACCAAGCTGGAGCCGCCGGTAGGCACGCTCACTGAGATCATCTATAGTCCGGACGGTCGCACGGTGACGGTGCGGCGAGGGGCGTTCGACATCGTTTACACCTTCGATGGCCTCGACCGCCTGACCCAGCGTCTTGACAAGGCCACATCCGACGCCCTCGAGACCACCTACAACGCCCTCGGTGGAAAGGAAGAAGAGAAGATCCTTCCCGGCGGGGTCATTGCTGACACGCGGAGCTTCGATCTGCTCGGCCGGCTGACCCAGGTGACGCGCGCCGACGCCACGACCGTCACGGCGAGCTATGAAGGCGCGGTGGAAACGTTGACTGATGAGGAGGAGCAGGTCACGATCCGCACCTACGAGGCCTTCGGCGACCCGGACGACCGGCGTCTGGTGAAGGTGGAGGACCCGCTGGAGAATGAGTGGACGTACGGTTACGACGCGATGGGGCGGCTGGATTCGGTCGACGCTCCGGGGACCGGCTTCGACCGCAGCTTCGGCTACAACGCCGCCGGCTTGCTCGCGTCCGAGACCCATCCGGAGAGCGGCACGACGACTTACGGCTATGATGCCGCCGGCCAGCGCACTTCGCGCCTGCGCGGCGCAGAGGAGACCCTCTACAGTTATGACACCGCCGGCCGCCTGACCGCGATCGACACGCCGGAGGACGGACACGACGTCGCCATCGGCTACATCGGCACATTGCGCCAGAGCGTCACCAACGGCTCTGCCGGCGTCACCTTCGGGTACGACACCGCCGGTCGCCTGACGCAGCGCACCAACACCATCTCGGGCCGCGACTACGCGGTGACGTTCGGCTACGACGATTTTGATCGCCTGACCAGCACGACCTATGACAGCGGCCGGGTGGTGAACACCAGCTACAACTCGCAGAGCCGTATCTCCGAGGTCGAGAGCGGCGGGGTCAAGTTCGCCGCCGGCATGACCTACCATTCCGGCGGCGGTCTGTCGCAGCTGACCAACGAAGGGGTGGTCAGCAAGATCGGCTACGACACGCGCTTGCGGCCGGAGTCCCTCGACATCCTGCGCGGCGCGACCTCTCTCGTCGACTTGGATTTCAAGTACGACGGGGTGGGCAACCTGGAGATCTGGACCGACGACCACGACCCGACCGCCAGCCGCACGTTGGACTATGACGCGCTCGGGCGCCTGACGTCGGCGGAGGCCGGAGGCCTGTGGGGCAGCCGGGTGTATGGCTACGACGCCCACGGCAACCGCACCTCCCTGACCCTCGACGGGATCGAGGAGACCTACGTCTACGGCCCGTCCGGCCGGCTGACCTCAGCCGGCGCGGCCAGCTTCGGCTACGACGCTTTCGGGCGGATGACCAGCGCCACCCGCGAGGTGGCCGAGCCACCACCGCCGCCGGAAGAGGTCGTCGCTATCTTCTCCGCCTCCTGCAATGGGCTGGTCTGCCGTTTCGATGCCGCCGGCTCGGGCTCGCCCGTTGGCCTGGCCACCTACGAGTGGGAGTTCGGCGACGGCGCCAGCGCCACCCTGTCGCCGCCGGACAGCGAGGTCGAGCACACTTACGCCGCGGCAGGCGCGCGCACGGTCAGGTTGACGGTCACCGACTCCGCCGGGGACACGGCGGTGGCCAGCCAAACGGTGCAGCCGGTCGACGTCGACTTTCCACCCAGCGCCAGCTTTACCTACCAATGCGCCGATGACACGCCGAGCTGCGAGCTCGACGCCAGCTCGTCGAGCGACGACCGCGGCATCGTCAGCTATGGATGGAACTTCGGCGACGGCACCAGCAGCAGCGCGACGGAGCCGCGAATCAGCCACGTCTTCCCGGCGATCGGCAACTACAACGTCACGTTGACGGTCACCGATACCGGCGGGCTGACCCATCAGCAGACGCGCGCGATCGAGATGGTGACGGCACCGATCGTGGTTCAGCTGCGGCCGGGCAACAATGCGAGACGCGATGAAGGGGCGTTGGTCCTGGCGGGGTGGGCGGCTTCACCCGCTGGCATCGCGGCGGCGTCGATCACCACCTTTCACGATCTCTCGGTTCTCACTGCGGACTACGGTGCCCCCGATCCCGCGGCTTGCGAGTGGATCGCGGAACACTTTGGCTGGCGTGATCCGAACTGCCCGAACGTCGGCTTCTACGCCGTTGTCGATACTCGTCCGATCGCCGAAGGTGGTTTCCCGCGGTCTCAGGCTATTGCCCATCTTCGGTTCGAGGACGGGGTGGACCGGCACGCATCGAAAATACTGAGGACGTGGGTGCCTGTGGCGACCGACGACAAGTATCCGCTCCTCGGTCTCAATGCGGCACCACCGGATCCGGCGGAGGCGATCGAAATCAAGGGCCGCACCGAACTCCTAGGCTGGGCGGCGGACGATTCCGGGGTCGCTGAGATTTTGCTGGCAGTCGACGGTACCGCTTGGCCTGCCACCGTGCGGCGCAACGTGAGCCGCTTCGACGCCTGCGACCGTGACATCAACGTCAAGGCCCTCGGGGATCCCAACTGTGGGGCGGGGTTGATCGGCTGGGCCGCGATCCTCGATCCGGCCGGCCTGACCCTCGGAGAGCACACCTTGACGATCACTGCCCGAGATCTCCACGAGCGCGAGCTGTCGATCGACTACCCGATCCGGGTGCTGGCCGATCCACAGCCGTTCTTCGGCACGCCGCAGCCGATCCCCACCTTGCCCGCCGCGCCGCTCGAGTTCGAGACCTTCGACCGCGGCGGGCCGGGGGTGGCCTATTTCGATACCACGCCGACCAACGGTGGCGGCAGCGATTTTCGCGCCGGCGAGCAGGTGGACTTGAAGGACTGCTGCGGCGGTCACGTGGTGCTCACCCAGACAACGGCCGGCGAGTGGCTCGAATACACCGTCGAGGTGGCGGCGAGCGGTTTCTATGACCTACAAGTTGCCTTTAGCGACGATGCCAACACCGGCAGCTTTCGTCTGCTGCTCGACGGCGCTGCGCTGGGCGCTGCGCTCGCGACCCACGATACCGGTCCGAGCACCTGGGCGTGGCTCGATGGCGGCACGGTCTACCTCGAGTCGACCGGCGGGCCGCAGACGCTGCGGCTGGAAGTCCTCGAGGGCGGCTTCAACCTCAACCGTTTGCGCCTCGAAGTGGCCGAGGATCCGATCCAACAGGCCTACCTCGGCCTCGTGCGGCCGCTGCCGGGCGAGCTCGAAGGCGAACATTTCGACCAAGCAGTGGGCGCGATCGGCCAGTCAGTGGCCTACTTCGATCGCGATCGCGACAACCGGTTGCTCAACCCGGTGCGCGGTGAGGAGTGGGTGGAGTGCGCCGTGCGCCGGGGCCGCGTGTCGGTAGAGACCGAGGCCGGCGAGTGGCTCGAGTACACTGTCGAGGTCACCGCCGCCGGCATGTACGATCTGGCGTTCGACTACCTCAACGACGCCGGCAGCGACGCTGGCATGGAGATCTCCGCCAATGGGGCGAGCGTCGCCTTTGTCAACCTGCCGGCGGTCGATGGCAGCTGGCAGCGGCAGGTGGTCTCAGGCGTGGAGCTGGCGGCCGGGCAACAGATCCTGCGGCTGACACCGAGCCTCGCTTCGTCCCCGTTCCAGCTCGACCGGCTGCAGGTCTCGAGCCCTTCGCAGCCTCTGTGCACGCCGACCGGTGAGTCCTTCGTGGTGCTGCCCGGCGAGACCCTGAGCCTGTCGATCGCCGGCGACCTGTTGGCCAACGACGATGGTGAGAACCTGGTTTTCGCCGGGCTGGTGATCGAGCCTCTGGGCAGCCTGTCGTGGTTCGGTGACGATCTCACCTACCGCGCTCCGGAGGATCGCGAGACGGACCGTTTCGTTTACCGGGCGGCCGGCGACGGTTGCCTCGGCGCGGCCGAGGTGACGATCGACATCGACACCGCGCCGCGGGCGGATTTCAATTTTGATTGCGCCGGTCTGAGCTGCGCCTTCGACGCCTCGGCCGCGGCCGACGACCGTGCCATCGTGGCCTACGCGTGGCGGTTCGGCGATGGTGCGATCGGCAGTGGGCGCGAAGTCGAGCGCCTCTTCAGCCTCGGCGGCACCTACACGGTGAGCCTCGAGGTGACCGACGCCTCGGGGCAGACGGCGTCGGCCGATCGCGCCGTCGACCTCGATCCACCGCCGGTGGCGACGTTCACCGTCGACTGCAGCGGTCTGGTCTGTGATTTCGACGGCTCCGACTCCCACGACGAGTCGGGTATCACGAATTGGAGCTGGGACTTCGGCGACGGGGAGGTAGCGCTCGACAGTGTTCCGCTCCTGCGCCATGTGTACGCTACCGGGATTCTTCGAACGGTCACCTTGACGGTCAGTGACGGTGTGCAGAGCGCTACGGTGTCCCGCTTGCTGTTGCTCGACCGGCCTCCGGTGGCGCAGCTGATCGTCGCGTGCGACGACCTCGACTGCACCTTCGATGCTTCGGCTTCGAACGACGACGGAGGGATCGTCATCTACCGGTGGGACTTCGGTGACGGCTCGGCGCCGGTCGAGACCAACACTTCGGTGGTCGCCCACGATTACCAAGACGAAGGCACCTACGAAGTGCGTTTGACGGTCGTCGACGCCGTGGGTCAGGAGGGCAGGTCCTCCGCTGCGGCCCAACCCGAAGATTTTCTCGCCTTCCTTCTCTCGGTCAGCCGGACCGAATGATGCAACGAAGCACGCAGAACGCGGCAGGCCCATGGCCGACAACCTGGAAACGACAGTCGATACACAGCTAGAAAAAGGAGCTCCCAGTGCAGCTGACAGCCAAAACACTCCGCCCACTGAATCGTCGAGCGATCGTGCCGCTGTTCCTCCTCCTAGTTCTGATCTCAGCCGAGAGGCCGGCAGGTGCGGCGAGCGCCGGCGCGGTGTCGATCAGGTTCACGGAAGTGGAGAAGTTTAGCCGCATCCAGCGCTTCCATACCCAGACTTTGCGGGTGATCACTCCGGCTGATCTGCCGGCGCCGGTCAGCAGCAATCAATGGCCGGCGGATGGAACTTTCATTCTTCCTACGACGGTGCGGATCGTCGACATCGTTTTTGCTGATGGGCTGCCGCCAGCCGATGCCGATGCGATCCTCGCCGACTGCTCGCAGAAGGCGATCGTCGCTCAGGCTCGCCCGGAACGTTACGACTTCGAGCTCTGGGTTTGGGTTCACGACGTGGACGCTGATCTCTTAGAGGCCGGAGTGGACTGGCTCGCCATCACCCTCAGAGAGGCTTCTTACGGGTTGTCGTGCACGCTGACGCGTATCGACTGACCCGTCGAGAGCCACCGTGGCGACGGCCCCGACAGGGCATCAGAGCCGGGACGGCTGGAGAGGCAGCTTGTCCAGGTCTCGACGCACGATCAAGATGCCCGCGTCGCCTGCCGGTAGCTCGGTTTGGCGGATCACGAGGGCACGCCGCAATGGGGCGACCGCTTCCGCCGCCCGTCCTTGGGCGATCAGCGCCCGGGCCAGCCCGTGCAGCGGGTAGCTCGTCAGGATGTGCTCCGGACCGAAGCCTCCGCTGAGGATCTCCAGGCTCTGGCGAAAGAGCTCCTCGGCCGCGACCGGATCGCGCCCGTGCCGCAGGATGGAAGTGCCCAGACCGTTCAAGCTGATGCCGATCGCCGGATGCGACGCATCGAGGCTGGCCCTGCGCACGGCCAACGACTCTCGCAACAAGGCCTCTGCTTCGTCGTAGCGCCCGAGCTCCGAGAGCATCAATCCGAAGTGGTTGAGGGTGAAGCCGATTTGCGGATGCTGGGAGTTGTAAATTCGCCGCTCGCTGGCCAGCACCTCGAGAAACAGCCTTTCCGCTTCGGTGAACTCGCCGGTGGTGCGCAGCAGGCTGGCGAGATTTCTCTTCACCGCCAGGACGTCCGGCGCCTCGTGGCCCAGGGCGTCGTCGAGCACCGGGATCGCGCGCTGATAGAGGGACCTGGCGCGAGCTCGACCGCTGAAGCTCCGAGACGAAGCGAGGACGAAGCCTAGGTGGGCCGAGAGTTGCGCCAAGGCGGTTCGATCGGGAAGATCCTGGGTGTGGTGGATCGCCATCGCCTGGTGAATCCGCTCCTCCGCCACCGCGAATCGGCCCAATCTCACCAGCGGTTCGATTTGCTCGGTCAATGCCTGCGCCAGTGAGGGATCGTGTGACCCGGCCGCTTCGCGGCGGAGAGCCGCTGCTTCCTGCAACGCCGTAACTGCTGCGCCGTAGCGCCCCATCGCGTTCAGCACCTCGCCGCGAGTCGTCAAGCTTTCGGCGACCGCGACGGGACGGTCGGCGACCGAGCTGCGGCGTAGGTCGAGGCCCCGGCCGGTCAGATATTCGGCTTGATCGTACAGGCCGAGATTGAGATAGATTCTGCCGGTGGCGTCGAGTAGCGCGCCCTGCACCTCGGGTTGCCCTTCCATCTCGGTGTCGATTCTTGCCACTGCTGCGTCCATCAACTCGCGAGCGGTCACCGTGTTGCCGCGAGATAGGGTGGGGTCGTTGACCCGGAAAAGTTCGATCATGAAATCGCTGACCCGCTCAGCCTTGTCCCGTTCGTCGACGATCTGGCGTCTCTGCATCGCGGTCGAGGCGGCGAAACCGGCGAGCAGGAGGGCGAATGCGGTTATCGACGCAGCCTGCAGCCAGTTCCGGCGCAGGAACTTACCCAGACGCTCAGTGGGCGAACCACGGCGCGCGCGGATCGGTAAACCCGCCTCGTGCCGCCGCAGATCGTCGAGCAGCGCCTCGACCGAGGGATAGCGGCCTTCGGGCTCGTGGTGGAGCGCCGCCAGCACGATCGAGTCGAGATCCCGCGCTAGGCGGCGATGCAACCGGGCCGGTGTCGAGCGGCGCTGATGGGCAAGGCGTTCGGCGGAGCGTGAGTCGGCCCGTAGCGCAGCAACTGCGGCGCTCGGGGGCCTTGGCTGCTCGCCGCCCTGGCTTTCTGCGGGTAGCTGACCCGTTAACAACTGGTAGAGCACGACCCCGAGAGAATAGACATCGCTGGCCACCGTCAGCCTCTCGCCGCGGCGCTGCTCCGGGCTGGCGTAGCCAGGTGTCAAGGGTCGAAAGCGCGTCTGTGTCACTTCGACGGATCCCGGAAAGCGGGCCGGGTCGAGGACCTTCGCGATGCCGAAATCGAGCAGTTTCGGGCTCCCGTCAGCGAGCACTAGAATGTTGGAGGGTTTCAGATCACAGTGCAGCACCAAGTTCTGGTGCGCGTATCGAACGGCTGCGCCAACCTGGCGAAAGAGATCGAGTCGCTGCTTGATATCCAGACGCCTGTGATCACAATAGCGATGGATCGGCTCGCCCTCGATCAACTCCATGACGAAGAAGGGGCGGCCGTCTTGTGTCGTGCCGCCGTCGAATAGGCGAGCTACATGCGGATGAGTCAGCCGCGCCAGGATTTGCCGCTCGCGGCGCAAGCGGCTTGCGAAGGGACCTGCAGGCCCTTGGTCTACCAGCTTGATAGCAACCTCTTGTTCGTACTCCTGGTCTGCGCGGTGCGCCCGATAGACGACACTCATGCCGCCCGCCCCGAGCTTGGCTCGGATACGATAGGCGCCGACCTGGCGCCCGATGAGCGGGTCCACTGCGGGCTCTGTGGCCAGGAGGTCGGCCGGAGGCCTCGCCAGGAACTCAACCGAAGCCTCGTAGGCGAGGAGCAGTGACTCGACCTCCTGCCGCATGGCCTGATCGTCCCGACAAACCTCTTGCACGAAGTCGGACCACTCGTCCGAGGGCAGCGACCGGGCCCGGTGGAAGATAGCCTCGAGCCGCTTCCAACTCTCAGTCGGCACCGCTCGGGCCTCGCTGAATCTGGCGGTACAACCAGGCCCTGGCCAGGGCCCAGTCGCGCACGACGGTGGCCGTCGAACAGCCAAGAATCTCGGCAGTTTCGGGTACCGACAGGCCACCGAAGAAACGCAGCTCAACGACCCTCGCCTTGCGCGAGTCGCGTTGGGCCAGGCGGAGAAGAGCCGCATCGAGAGACAGGACGTCCTCCGCCTGCAGCGTGTCAGGAGCTTCGCCTTCGACCCGGATCGAACGCTCCGCCGCCGCGTAACGCTCTCGATGTCCCCGCCGCCGCGCCAGGTCGACCAAGATGCGGCGCATGATGATCGCCGCCACGCTGAGGAAGTGGGTACGGCTCAACCAGTGAACGCGGCTCTGTCGCGCGAGCCGAAGATACGCCTCGTGCACCAGCGCCGTCGGCTGCAATGTCTCATGTCCGCGCTCACCCCACATCGCGTTGACGGCGATTTTCTTGAGCTCCTGATAGACAGCGCTCAGAACTTCTTCGGCCGCCTGATCGTCACCGGCGTTCCATTGCTGCAGGAGATCGGTGATGGCGCTTTTCAGTTCGTCCTTCGCAGGCCGCCGCTCAGTGCCGCCACACATCACTGCACAGTAGCATAACTACGCAGTAGCACAGCGAAACCGCCCAGCGTCGGCCGTCCGGCGACCTCGGTAACCCGTTTTGAAGAGCTTGTGAAAAATTTCACAAGGGGTCTTGGCAGGTGCGATCAACGGTGCGAGAATGGCCGCGGTGCGGTACGGTCTCGGCCGGACGCGGGCCCGAGCTGGCTGCAGCGAAGTCGCCAACCGGCTTCGGCAACTGGCTAGGTAGAGCGGCGACTGCAGCTGGCTCTGCCAACCCGGGCTTGCAGCTGGCTGAGGAAACGGTGGTCGGTCAAGGTGAGATGGACTACAATCAGGCAAACCTCCGTTTCGAATCAGGCGAGCTGCGCCTCCGATCGAACCACCGCCCAATAGGCAACGCGTACCCCCGATAGCGTCCAAGGTCGCTCCGTTCGACTGTTTCCCAGAGACTGTTTCCAAGAGACTGTTTCCAAGAGGAGACTGTGTTTTTCGCTGCGTGTCGAGGTGACGACAGGCGAGAAACACGCGAGACGATCTCGAGACCGCGGGTGGGCACGAGGGAAGGATCCAACGAGAACATGGCTGTTCACAAGATCAAAAAGGGGCTGAGCCTGCCGATCGCGGGCGAGCCGGAGCAGACGATCGACGCCGCCAGGCCGCCGAGCCGGGTGGCGGTGGTCGCCGCGGACTACCACG
This sequence comes from Acidobacteriota bacterium, assembly GCA_039029035.1. GTDB lineage: Bacteria > Acidobacteriota > Thermoanaerobaculia > Multivoradales > J023 > JAAELT01. Next base: position 12,818 of record JBCCGX010000055.1, read on the forward strand.
GCATGAAGCCGACCATGCACGTGCAGGTCGGTGACACCGTGCGCCGCGGCCAGCTGCTCTTCGACGACAAGAAGACCCGAGGCGTGCGCTACACCGCGATCGCTGGCGGTAAAGTGGTGGCGGTGCATCGCGGCGCGCGGCGCGCGCTGCAGTCGGTGGTGATCGAGCTCGACGAAGACGAGCGCGCCGGCAAAGGCGAGACGGTGCGCTTCAGCGCCGATAGCGGCAAGCATCCGGCGGAGCTGTCCGGCGATCAGGTCAAGGACCTGCTGCTCGAATCGGGCCTGTGGACGGCGCTGCGCGGCCGCCCCTTCAGCCGGGTTGCCGATCCGGCCCAGGAGCCCAATTCGATCTTCGTCACCGCGATCGATACCCACCCCCTGGCACCGGACCCGGCGGTGGTCCTGCGCGGCAACGAGGATCACTTCCAGCGCGGGCTGCAAGCGCTGGCGAAGCTCACTGAGGGCAACGTCTATGTCTGCACCGCGCCGGATACGACGGTACCGACGCCGGGTGACAGCAAGATCCGGATCGAGCAGTTCGCCGGGCCGCATCCGGCGGGCACTGTTGGCGTGCACATCCACCAACTCGATCCGGTCGACCGCAACAAGGTGGTCTGGTACGCCGGCTATCAGGACGTGGTGGCGATCGGCAAGCTTTTCCACAACGGCGAGCTCGACGTGACGCGGGTGATCTCCCTGGCCGGACCGGCGGTGTCCCGCCCGCGCTTGTTGCGCACCCGCCTCGGTGCTTCGACCGACGACTTGGCGGCGGGCGAGACCACCGGCGAGGATCTGCGGTTGATCTCCGGCTCGGTGCTCTCCGGGCGCGCCGCCCAGGGCGAGGTGCACGGCTTTCTCGGCCGCTATGATCAGCAGCTGTCGGTGTTAGAGGAAGGGCGCGAGCGCGAGTTCCTCGGCTGGCTCGGACCAGGGTTCGGTCGGTTCTCCACCACCCGCGCCTTCCTTTCGGGCTTCCTGCCGCGCAAGAAGCTGGCGTTCAACACCTCGACCAACGGCTCGGACCGTGCCATCGTGCCGATCGGGGTCTACGAGAAGGTCTTTCCGATGGACATCCTGCCGTCGTTTCTGCTGCGCGCGCTGGCGGTGGGCGACCTCGAGCAGGCGGAAGCCCTCGGTGCCCTGGAGCTCGACGAGGAAGATCTGGCGCTGCTCACCTTCGTCTGTCCGAGCAAGACCGACTACGGTCCGAAGCTGCGGGACATCCTGACCACCATCGAGAAGGAAGGTTGAGATGAAGTTCCTGCGCAAAGCTCTCGACCAACAAGCCAAGCATTTCGAAAAGGGCGGCAAGCTAGAGAAGCTCTATCCGCTGTGGGAAGCGCAAGACACGTTTCTCTACACCCCCGGTTCGGTCACGCGATCAGCCGCCCATGTGCGCGATGCGGCCGATCTGAAGCGCATCATGATCACGGTCGTGGTGGCGCTCATCCCCTGCATCTACATGGCGATGTACAACACCGGCTTGCAGGCCCACCGGGCGATCGCCAAAGGCGCCCTGCCACTCGAGACCTGGCAGACCGATGCTATGGGCTGGCTCGGTCTGGCCTTCGATCCGGCCAACGTCTTGGCCTGCATCGCGCACGGCGCGCTGTATTACTTGCCGGTGCTGATCATGACCCTGGCGGTCGGTGGCGGCATCGAAGCGGTCTTCGCCATCACCCGCAAGCACGACATCAACGAGGGTTTCCTGGTCACCTGGATGCTGATGCCGTTGGTGCTGCCGCCGACGATCCCGCTGTGGCAGGTGGCGATCGGCACCGCCTTCGGCATCGTCTTCGGCAAAGAGATCTTCGGCGGCACCGGGATGAACATCCTCAACCCGGCCCTCACCGCGCGAGCATTCCTCTTTTTCGCCTACCCGGCGGAGATCTCCGGCGACAAGCCATGGATCGCCGCCCAGGTGTCGCCCGACGGTGTCTCCGGCGCCACCTGGCTGTCGGAGGCGGCGGTCGGCGGTTCCCAGGCGTTGACTGAGGGCATCAGCTGGATGGACGCTTTTCTCGGCACCATCCCGGGCTCGATGGGGGAGACCTCGGCACTGGCCTGCCTGATCGGCGCCGCGGTCCTGCTGTTGACCGGTATCGGCTCATGGCGGATTCTCGCCAGCGTGGTGGTCGGCAGCTTCGTCGCCACGACCTTGCTCAACGCTATCGGCTCGGATACCAACCCGCTGATGGAGGTGCCGTTCCACTGGCAGATCGTGCTCGGCGGCTGGGCCTTCGGTGCCGTCTTCATGGCCACCGAGCCGGTGACATCGGCCCATTCCGAGCGTGGCCAGCTGATCTACGGATTCCTGATCGGCGTGCTGGCGATTTTCATCCGGGTGCTCAACCCGGCCTTCCCCGAAGGCATGATGCTCGCCATCCTGTTCATGAACGTCTTCGCCGCGACGATCGATCACTTCGTCGTCCAAGCCAACATTCGCAGAAGGAAGGCGCGCTATGCAGCGTCAGTTTAGCGTCCCCTACAACCTCCTGTTCTCAGCCGCCGTCTGTGGCGTCTGTGCCATCTTCGTGTCGTCTTCGGCCGTCACCCTGGAGGAGCGCCAGGACGTCAACCGATTGCTCGACAAGAAGAAGAACGTGCTGCAGGCTGCCGGCCTCATGCAACCGGACGAGAAGATCGCACCGGACGAGGTGGAGCAGCGCTTTGCCAGCTTCCGGCCGGTGGTGATCGATCTGGCGACCGGCAAAGAGGCGCCGGATGTCGATCCGACGATCTTCGATCAGCAGAAGGCCAAGAAGGATCCGCAAAAGAGCCGCGAGGCACCGGCCAACAACGCCGGGGTCAACCGCGTGCCGGAGCATGTCCTGGTCTACGAGCGTTTCGGCGAGGCCGGTGATCTGGAGATGGTCGTGGTGCCGGTGGAGGGCTACGGCCTGTGGTCGACCCTGCTCGGCTTCCTGGCGCTCGATGCCGACACCCGCACGGTGCGCGGCCTGGCCTACTACGATCACAAAGAGACCCCGGGTCTCGGTGGTGAGGTCGACAATGCGCGCTGGAAGGCGCTGTGGCCGGGTCGCAAGGCCCTGGACGAGGGTTTTGCCCCGAAGATCGAAGTGATCAAGGGCGCGGCCGGCCCGGCGGCGGACGATCCCTACCGGGTGGACGGTCTCTCCGGTGCCACGATCACCAGCCGCGGGGTGACCAACATGATGAAGTTCTGGCTCGGCCCCGAAGCGTTGGGGCCGTATCTCGAGGGAGTTCGCCAGCGCGCCAGCATCGAAGCGACGGGCATCGAAGTGAAGGAGATTGGCTGATGGCCGACAAATCCAGAGACGTCCTGCTCGACCCTCTGTTCAACAACAATCCGATCGCCCTGCAGGTGCTCGGCATCTGCTCGGCCCTGGCGGTGACCACCAAGCTCGAGACCTCCGCTGTGATGTGCCTGGCGGTGATCTTCGTGCTGGTGGGCTCGAACCTGTCGGTCAGCTTGTTGCGCAACCACATCCCGCCCAACATCCGCATCATCGTGCAGCTGACGATCATCGCCTCATTGGTGATCATCGCCGACCAGGTGCTCAAGGCTTACCTGTTCGACATCTCCAAGCAGCTGTCGGTGTTCGTCGGCTTGATCATCACCAACTGCATCATCATGGGCCGGGCTGAGGCCTACGCCATGCAAAACGGCCCGGGCCTGAGCTTGGTCGACGCCCTGGGCAACGCTGCGGGCTACAGCATCATCTTGCTGGCGACCGCCTTTCTGCGCGAGCTCTTCGGCTCCGGCAAGCTCTTCGGAGTGGAGATCTTTCCGCTGGTCACCGAAGGCGGCTGGTACAACCCGAATGGTCTGATGGTGCTCTCGCCCGGCGCGTTCTTCATCATCGGAATCTTCATCTGGATGCTACGTTCCTGGAAACCCGACCAGGTGGAAGAGGGGGGCTAGATCATGCTCGAGGAATACCTCAGTCTCGGTGTCAAGGCCATTTTTGTCGAGAACATGGCGCTGGCCTTCTTTCTCGGCATGTGCTCGTTCCTGGCCTGCTCGAAGAAGGTCGAGACCGCCCTCGGCCTCGGCATGGCGGTGGTCTTCGTCTGCACCGTCACCGTGCCGGCCAACAACCTGATCTACTTCTTCTTCTTGCGCGAAGGGGCGATGTCTTGGATCCACCCCAGCCTGGCGCAATACGATCTCGCTTTCGTTGGCTTCCTGAGCTACATCGGGACCATCGCAGCAATGGTGCAGATCGTCGAGATGACCCTCGATCGCTTCGTGCCCAAGCTCTACGCGGCGCTCGGTGTGTTCCTGCCGCTGATCGCGGTCAACTGCGCCATCCTCGGGGCCTCCCTGTTCATGGTCGAGCGCGAGTATGACCTGGCCGAGAGCGTCGTCTTCGGCTTCGGCTCGGGCATCGGCTGGCTGCTGGCCATCGTCGCCCTGGCTGCGATCCGCGAGCGCATGCGCTATTCCAACGTGCCGATGGCGCTGCGTGGCCTAGGGATGACCTTCATTCTGACCGGCCTGATGGCGATCGGCTTCATGGCCTTCTCTGGCATTCAGCTCTAAGGAGAAATGATGGGCTCGACGATCCTCCTCGGCGTGATCATGTTCCTGGTCATGATCCTGTCGCTGGTCAGCCTCCTGATGGTGGCCCGCAACTATCTGGTCGCCTCTGGCGAGGTGACGGTGACGATCAACGACGACCCCGATAAGGCCCTGCGCGTCGCTTCCGGTGGCACCCTCCTCGGGACCCTGTCGGCCAACAAGATCTTCATCCCCTCGGCCTGCGGCGGCAAGGGCAGCTGCGGCGTATGCAAGGTCAACGTGCTCGACGGCGGCGGCGCCATGCTGCCCACCGAGACTGGCTTCATCAGCCGCGGCGAGGCGCGCGAAGGCTGCCGTCTGTCGTGCCAAGTCAAGGTCAAGGACAACCTCAAGATCGAGGTGCCGGCGGAGGTTTTCGACGTCCGCAAATGGAAGTGCAAGGTACGCTCGAACCACAACGTCGCCACCTTCATCAAAGAGCTCGTGCTCGAGCTGCCGGAGGGTGAATCGGTGCCCTTCCGCGCCGGCGGCTATATCCAGATCGAGTGTCCGCCGCACGTCGTCAAGTATGAAGACTTCGACGTCGAAGAGGAGTACCGCGGCGATTGGGACAAGTTCAAAGTATGGCGCTATGTCTCGAAAGTCGACGAAGACGTCTCGCGCGCTTACTCGATGGCCAACTACCCGGAAGAGCGCGGCATCATCATGCTCAACGTGCGTATCGCTTCACCGCCGCCCAGAGCGCCGGAAGGCACCCCTCCGGGCAAGATGTCGTCCTACATCTTCAACCTGAAGCCGGGCGACGAGGTCACCATTTCCGGTCCCTTCGGCGAGTTTTTCGCCAAGGAGACCGACAACGAGATGTTGTTCATTGGCGGCGGTGCCGGCATGGCGCCGATGCGCTCGCACATCTTCGATCAGTTCCGCCGCCTGAGCAGCGAGCGCAAGGTGACCTTCTGGTACGGCGCTCGCAGCCTGCGCGAAGCCTTCTACATCGAAGACTTCGACTCCATCGCCTCTGAGAACGAGAATTTCACCTGGCACATGGCGATGTCCGAGCCGCAGCCCGAGGACAACTGGGAAGGCTACACCGGCTTCATCCACCAGGTGGTCTACGACAACTACCTCAAAGACCACCCAGCGCCGGAAGACGTCGAGTACTACCTCTGCGGCCCGCCGATGATGCTGCAGGCCTGCATGAAAATGCTCGATGATCTCGGCGTGGAGCCGGAGAA
>JBCCGX010000056.1:0-18536 GCA_039029035.1 Acidobacteriota bacterium
ACGCCGGTGCGGCATCGGTTGACCTCGAAGCGCTCGACGTTGTTGTGACCGCTGTACGGTGTCGGGCCGGCGCTGAACTGTATGCCGATCTCGAAATCCCAGATCACCACGTCGCGCACGTGGTTGTAGAGCGACTGATCGAAGCTGATCCCGATGCCCTGGGGCGGCTGGTTGAGGGCATTCGCTGTCGGACCGGTGAGGCGAAAATTGCGCAGGGTGCTGCGAGACAAGAGCCCCAGGGTGTTGGGGGCGAAGGAGAACGCTGGGATCGCCGGGTCGTTGGGGTGGTAGATCAGGTGGGTCTGGCCTTCCCGCCCCTGGCCGAAGATCTCGACCCCGACCGGTAGCCAGGCGTTGCCTTGATAGAGGATCTCCTCGAAGTGCCAGGTGCCTTCCGGGATGGCGATGCGCCGTGCCCCGGAGTCGAAGGCGTCGCGGAAGGCTTGGGCATTGCCCTGGATGACCGCCGCGGTGGAGAGCTCGGGGATGGCGCCGAAGTCGGCCAGGTTGGCGACACTGGTCGTGGGTACCAAGGTCGTGCGTTGCGAAGGTGTCGCAAGGGGGGCTACTGCTGTAGACATGATGTTTCTCCTCGGAAGAGCTTTACAGCTCACTCGCAGACCGGGTTGTTGGTGTTGTTCGGGTGTTGATCGCGTACTTGGCCGCAGGCGGCCGGCTCGAGGTAGGCATTGCCGGCGGCCCAGCCGCCAGGTGCGAGCATCCAATCGGGCCAATCGGCCAGGGTGGCCACGTTGTGATTGAAAGCGACCGCGGCCCAGTTGTAGTTGCGGAAGATGCAATGGTGGACGGCGCTGTTGACGGTGCCCTGATCGAACCAGACACCGATGAAAGAGGCCTCGATCAGGCCGTGATGCACCGTGTTGTCGATGCCGCGGGGGAACATGGTCACGGGATCGAAGGGGATGGTGGAGTCGAAGTGATCCCATTCGCTGCGCACGCCCCACCGGGTGGCCGGACCGACGCAGAACTCGCTCACTGAGGTGCCGACGGTGGTGTTTTCGAGATAGATGCCGACGCCATCGAGGGCCGCGTCACCGATCTGATCGACGTCGACGTCTCGCACGATCCCGCCCCGCAGGTTGCCGCCGGTCAGCACACCGTAGCGATGCGTGTCGCGGACGTAAGCGCGCTCCAGGGAGCCCGTGGCGGCGAGCCAAATCCCGCCCTCGGCCCACTCGGGCTCGTTCACCGGGTCGTCGATGTCGGTCACTGTCAAGTCGGAGAGCTGTGCCGGCGTCGCCAGGTCGGGCGCACTGGCGTCGAGCTCCAGGACGCCGATGCCGAAGACGCGGAAACCGTCGATGACCAGCCGGCGGCCGACGAAGGCCTCCGGTGAGGCGATCGCCACCCCGCGGCCGATCTCGCCGTGGCCGAAGAACCAGCAGTCCTCGACCCGCACGGCTTGGGAATCGCCCCAGTTGATGAGGGCATAGGAATCGACGCTCTCGGGATCGCCGTCCGGGTACCACGGGGCGTAGCTGCCCGATTCGATGTCGAATACCAGACCGTGGAACTCGGCTCCGGCGTCGTAGTACTTGGGGCCACCCGCTGAGGGGTCGGCGTTGTTGCCGCCAGCGTCGATGCCGAACTTGAGCACTGCGCCGCCGAGGTTCGCCGCCCATAGGCGATGGGAGCCGTAGAGGCGCAGATAACGGCCGTTGTCGAGATCGGTCGATTCATAGATGCCGTCGTTCAGGATGATGTCGAGCTGGATGTGGTTGCGGTGGGTGTTCCAGGCGAGGGCGGCCTGGAGCTCGGCCGTCGTGCTGACCGTGATCACATTGGGGCCGGCGGGCAGGGCGTAGGGCTGCGGCGCGATGGGCGGGTCGATACCCAGCCAGGCGGCTTCGGGCGCTCCGTTACACACCACTGCACCAGCTGACGGGGCCAGGATGGAGATCGTCAGAATGAGGCAGAGAGTTGTCTTGCAGAAAACTGGATGCATGGGAGGATTCCTCGTGGGTTCGAAGGTTGTGGATCGTCGAAGTCCGAGCGTGCTCGATAGACGCACCACTCGGGCAGACGACCGGACGCGCTGAGCTGTCGGATCCTGCGGTGCTCCGGCCGTCGAGAAACACAACGAAGAGACGCACTGCATTTCTCAATTTCGATCGGTGAGGCTCGCCGAGGGGGAGACTTCCGAAGTCGTGCTGGGCCGAGATATAATGGCGAGAGAACCCAACCGCGAAGGAGATCCCATGTCGCTCCGAGGCATCGCGAGGCACGACGGTACAGGCCTTTTCTGGCTCTTGACCTTCATCCTGCTGTGGCTCCCGATCGGGTCGAGTTGGGCCGATACAGCAGTCAACACCTACACCACCGGTGATCAGAATCGCTCTGCTGTGGCCGCGGATGGGCAGGGCAGGTTCATCGTCGTCTGGGAGAGTGAAGGCCAGGATGGTGACGGGAGCGGGATCTTCGGCCGACGTTTCCAGGCCGATGGCGAGCCGGTCGGCGACGAGTTCGCGGTCAACGACTACACCACGGGCGATCAGAGCCAGCCGCGCGTGTCGGCCAATACGGACGGGCAGTTCATCGTCGTCTGGCAAGGCAGCGGCGGAGGAGCGAGTGGCGATGTGCTCGCCCGTCGCTTCGACGCGCAGGGCGTGCCGCTCGACAACCAATTCCAGATCAACGAAGACACCTCCCTAGATCAACGCAGCCCAGCGGTGGCCCTGGCGGACGACGGCAGCTTCCTGGCTGTGTGGTCGAACGAAGATCGCTTGGCGGCGCGTCGCTTCGACGAGCTCTCCAACCCGATCACGGGCGACTTCGAGATCGCCGTCAACGACGTCTACGGCGCCTATGGCTTTCGATCCTTTCACCGCCGCGACGTCGAAGCGTTGCCGGCTGGCGACTTCGTGGTGGTGTGGCAGGATCATCTCTACACGGGCTATGGTTACGCCTATTCGGACCTGATCCTGGGCGCCATCATCGACGAACAATCGACCTCGGTCACGCCCTTCAACGCGTCGTCGGGTGCGCCGGCCGAGCAACAACGCTCACCGGCTCTGGCACCCGCCGCTGACGGCGGTTTCGTGGTCGTCTGGGGGGGCTATACGGACTATGCCGCCTATTCGCGCATCCTCGGCCGACGCTTTGCGGACGACGGCACGCCGCAGGGGGCGTTGTTCGATCCCACGCCGGCCGGCTATACGGTCCTACGGCCGGAAGGCGTCGCCGCGATCGGCAGCGACCGTTTTCTGGTGGTGTGGAACGATTCGGAGATCGAGGGCCGTTACATTGCCACCGACGGCACGCCACTGAGCGCGCCCTTCATCATCAACGCCGACCCGTCGGGCAGTGATGGCCAACCAGCGGTGGCCAGCGCCGGCCGCGATGTGATGGTGACCTGGACTCGCGATGATGGCGGCGCGGCCCTGGACGAGGTCACCGGAACGGTACGCTTACTGCTGTTCTTCGATGGCTTCGAGAGCGGCGGCACCTTGGCTTGGAGCGCCGTCTCGCCCTGAGCCTCGTCGAGGCAGGCGGGACCGCGCCACCGGTCTTGGCCGGGAATTCCGCAGAAGAATCGTCCGGTCTGTAGGGCACGCGACTCAGCCGCAAGCCGCGCGGGCGTCGGGATGGGTCTCGGTGCCTGCGGCCCTGGTAGGTGGTTCTTCGGCACCGAAGTTTTCCGGTTGAGCTGAATGTATCGGCTGTCCTTGACGTAATGTCTCGAGTGAGACATTATTGTCTCGTTCGAGGCGGCAGATCCTTCGGACAATCCGTGACCAAGGAGACAACTATGCAGCGCACGACCCTAACGAACCCGCGGTTGACGAGTCTGGCCGTCGCCGCTTGCCTATTTGGCGGCATCGCTACGATCGCTAGCGAGCCCGAGTCCCATGACGATCATGCCGTAGCGGTTTCAGCAGCGACCGCGGCGCCCCCGCACCCGTCGAGCCCGTCTGGGCCGGCGGTGCTCGAATCGACAAACTTGATCGGGCTGCGGATCCCGACTACGGACGGTGAGATCGTCCGGTTGGGGCTCGAAAACGGCGCCCGGCCCGTCGCTCTGATCTTCGTCAACGACGGTTGTACGATCTCGCGCCGCTATGTGCCACGACTGAACGAGCTAGCGGTCAGGGCCGAAGAGCTCGGTGTCGACCTCTATGCTGTCGTGTCCGATCCGGCGATCACCCCGCGAGCGGCGCGGGCCTTTCGCGATGAGTACCAGCTGGAGCCGCCCCTGCTCTTCGACTCCAATGGTGAGCTGGCCCGCCAGCTCTTGCCGGAGATCGTGCCTTCGGCTTTCGTCGTCGACCTGGCTGGCCGCGTCACCTACCGTGGACGCATCGACGATCGCTTTCCGAGCCTGACGAGGATCCGCCACGGGGTGAGGTCGCACGATCTGTTGCGTGCGGTGGAAGCGGTGGCCGCGGGCAAGGTCGAAGCGCCCATCCGGACGCAGGCCGTCGGCTGTGTGTTCTCCGGTTGGTCTGAACGGCAGGACGCGCCGACCTACGCCGCGAATATCGCACCGATCCTCAACGCCAACTGCGTCGAATGCCATCGCAGCGGCGGCGTCGCGCCGTTCGCCCTCGATACCTTTGAAGATGCCAAGAGATGGTCTCCGATGATCTCGGACATGACTCGCCTGGGTTTGATGCCACCCTGGCGGGCGGAGCGCGGTTTCGGCAATTTCCGCGAGGAGCGCTTCCTGAGCGAGCACCAGATCGACTTGCTGGAACGTTGGGATCGGTCTGGCACACTGCGTGGCGACAGCGAGCAGCAGCTCCCGGCGCCGCGCTTCGAGAGCTCGACCTGGGAGCTCGGCCCGCCGGATCTGGTGCTCACCATGCCGGCGGCCTATGAGGTGCCGGCGGATGGCCAGGACATCTATCGTTACTTCGTGCTGCCGATGGAGCTGGAGCGCGATGCGGTCGTTGTCGCGATGGACTTCAAGCCAGGCGATCCGACCGTCGTGCACCACTGCAACTATTTCGTAGACTATTCCGGTCGCGCTCGCAAGCTCGATCGAAAGGATGCCGAGGAGGGCTTCTCGGTCTTCGGCACGGGCGGCTTCATGTCTTACGACGGGGCCAATGCACTCGGTGCGTGGGCCCCCGGAGTGGCGCCCTACCAGCTGCCCGAAGGACGAGGATTCGATCTGCCGCGCGGCGGCGATATCGTTCTGGAGGTCCACTACCACCTCACCGGGAAGGCGACCAGGGATCAAAGCTCGGTCGCTTTCTACTTCGCCAAGGGACCGGTGAAGCGCGGCGTCAGCGGCCTGTTCGTCGGCACGCAAGATGTCGACATCCCGGCCGGCGATAGCGACTACTGGCGTGAGGTGACGATGGACGTCACTGGCGATATGCGGCTCGTCGATATCGCGCCGCACATGCACTACCTGGGTCGCGAGTCACGGGTCACGGCCGTCCTGCCCGATGGTGTCGAGCTGCCGCTGCTCCACGTCACTGATTGGGACTTGCGCTGGCAGGGGATCTACACTTACCGCCAGCCGGTCGAGATCCCAGCAGGCAGCACTCTGACGGCACGCTTCCGATTCGACAACTCAGCCGCCAATCCGGCCAACCCCAGCTCGCCGGCGAAACGAGTCGGTTGGGGCTGGGGCTCGGACGAGGAGATGGCCGAGCTGTACCTGACGGTGATCCCCGAAGACGGCGCGGCCGAGGCGCGCCTGCAGCGGGCGGCGCGGGCCTCCTGGATACGCTCGGCGTCACCAGCTTCTCCCCGTGAAGCCACGGCAGCCGGTCGACTGTCGGATCGCTCGATCGGAGACCGGCCATAGAATCCCGCAGAAACGTCATTCTGACGCTACCGCGACGATGCTCGCCGATCGGTCGATGGCAAGGAGAAGGTGATGCAGTGGAAAACGATACTCGCTCTGATCGTGATCTATGTCGCAATGGTGATGGGTTGGAGCTGGCCTTGGGGGGTTCTGTTCATCTTGTGGACGCTTCCTGCTTTCTACTCGGGGAGAGTCCACCTGGTGGAGGAGGTCGATCGGGCCGAGAACCCGGTGCTGTTTTGGCTGGTCGTCGTCACCTGGCTGGTGCTCAGCCTCTACATGATTGCGACCGATCTATGGAACCTTTTCTGAGGAGCTCGAAGTGACCAAGACAATGCCTGTGTTGCCTGTGGAGGCCTATACCTCTGAAGACTGGTTCCGTCGCGAGCAAGAATTGATCTTCTCTCGCACCTGGCGCTTCGCCGGTTTCGCCGAGGACTTGAGCGAGCCCGGACAATACCTGGCCGTCCAGGCCGGCCTCAACAACCTTTTCATCGTGATGGGTCGCGACCGGCGGTTGCGCGCGTTCCACAACATCTGCCGCCACCGAGGCACCCAGCTGTTGCGGGCCGAAGGCAAGACGCAAAAGGCGATCACATGCCCCTACCACGATTGGACCTACGATCTCGAAGGGCAGCTGATCTCGATCCCGGAGAAGGAGCGCGAATTCCCGGATCTCGATATGTCGTGCCTGGGCTTGCGCAAAGCTTCGGTCGATCTGTGGCGCGGCATGCTGTGGGTGCATCCTGAGCCCGAGGCGCCGTCGATCACCGAGTGGTTCGACGGGGTCGAGCCCTTCCTCGGACCACACCGACCGGACGACCTGGTCGAATATCCGGAAGCGGCCTCGCGCCACGAGGTGCGGGCCAATTGGAAGATTGTCGTCGAGAACTACATCGATGCCTACCACCTGGCGCATCTGCACTCGGGGACCCTGTCGATGTACGACCACTCGAAGATCGAGAAGCGATTCGTCGGGCCACATTTCGTCTTCTACGAGCCCCTCGCCCCGCACTATGCCGAGAATCTCGAGAAGAACGCGATGCTGCCCCTGATCGACCACGTACCGCGGGACAAGGTCGGGGCCTATGTACCGATGCTCTTCCCGACCCTCGGGCTGACCGAGGATGAAAGCGCCTGGTCCACTTTCCACGTCACCCCCCTGGCGCCGGACCGCAGCCTGGTGGAGACCCGAACCAAGGTGATGAACGTCTCGAGCTGGGAGTTTCAGAAGCAGGAGTGGCGCTCAGCGGGCTTCTTTCAGCGCTACTTCGGCCCCAAGTACGAGGGCGATCCGAAGAGCGATCCGATGGCCTCGGGTGATTTCATGGCGGAGGATATCTACGCCTGCGAGCAGCAGCAGAAATCGCTGCAATCGCCGTACTTCTCGGTCGGGGCTTCGGCGATCCACGGTGAGGAACCGGTGCGCCAGTACCAGACCATCGTTCAGGGCTACATCGCAGGGAGGAGTTGATGGCCACCTATCAGCCGCTGCGAGTGGCTGGCACCCGGCGCGAGATCGACAGCGCAACCAGCATCATTTTCGATGTGCCCGAACCTTTGCGCCAGACCTTCGCCTGGCGGCCGGGGCAGCACCTGAACCTGCGCTTCGAGCTGGCGGGAGAGGAGCTGAGGCGGTCCTACTCGATTTCGTCGTCGCCGGTCGAAGGCCCCCTGCGCATCACTGTCAAGCGCGTCCATGGCGGCCGAGTTTCCAATCACCTCAATGATCACGTTGGCGCCGGCGACACGATCGAGGCCATGCCACCGAGCGGTGGCTTCTGTCTCGATCCGAAGGCCAAGGCTCGACGGACCCACTATTTCTTTGGCGCCGGCAGCGGGATCACCCCTCTTTTTTCCATGCTGACAGCAGTTCTGGCCGCCGAACCGCACAGCTATGTCAACCTTCTGTATGGCAACCAGAAGGCCAAGACCATCATCTTCCGTGAGGCTCTGGCGCAGCTGGGCAAAGAGTACTCCGACCGCTTGCAGGTGGTGCACACCCTATCCAAGCCATCGGCGTGGTCGAGCTTCGACGCCTGGAAGGGCATTGTCGATCGTTTGGCGGTGGAGAAGTTCATCGAGTGGCATCCGCCCTATGCCCAGGACGCCCACTACTACGTCTGCGGTCCGGGCGGTATGAACGCTGCGGTGAAGGTCGCTTTGATGGGCCTCGACGTGCCGCCAGAGCGCATTCACATGGAGAGCTACGGTGGCGCGATCGAATCGGATACGGCGGTCGCCGGTGTGGCGGCGCAAGCCCGGATCGAGCTCGACGGCGAACGCATCGAGCTCGAGGTGCCCCAGGGCAAGACCGTGTTGCGGGCGCTCCTCGACGCCGGCTACCAGCCGCCGTACTCCTGTGAGGCCGGGGTTTGCTCCACGTGCCGGGCGCAGCTCTCCGCAGGCACCGTGCATCTGCGCGCCCGCGCTGCGCTGGAGGATACCGAGATCGAGCGCGGCGCGATTCTGACGTGCCAGGCGATCCCCACGGCCTCGCGGATCGCCTTGCGCTACGAGTAATCCCTTGCGCTAGGAGTCGAGGCGCCTTCCTGGCCGGCGAAAGCGGGAGATTGAAACCTCGGCGGATCTGTAGCGTATTCTTATCGAAATGAGAAAAATTAGAGGCACTCAACCCTCCGAGCTCTTGCTCGATCTGCTTCTGGTGCTCTTCGAGGGCGCTCGCGGCTCCGGTGAGCTGGCGGAGGCAGTCGGCTTGCTGCGTCGCCGCGACGTGCCGGTGGCGACGTTCTATCGCCATCTACAACGGGCGGTGGATCTCGGCTGGGTCGAGATGACGACGACCGAGGCAAGCGTCCAGCGCTCCGGCCCGGGGCGGCCGGAGCGCCTCTACCGGATCACGGAGCAAGGGGGGCAGGTCCTTCGGGCCGGCATGGAGCAGCAGAGGCGGCGGGTCGCGCGCGCCGGCGCCCTGGGGCTGTTGACGGAGGAGGGGCGATGACCCAACGGCGGAACGGTGGGCTCGATCGATCGATCCTGTGGCTGCTGCTCAGCCTCTATCCGCGGCGTTTCCGGGACGATTTCGGCGACGAGCTGCTGGCTCTCTACGCCTCGCGCCAGCGTGCCGCTCGCCGGGGCGCCTGGCAGGCTCTGCGCCGAGTCGCGTGCGCCCTCTCGAACTACCTCGACACCTTGATCGGCGCGCCCCTCGCGTGGCGTGATGAATGGCGACGGCCCGGCTTCGGTGTGGAGCGCCATGGAGAAAACAGCATGAAGAACCTGGCTCACGAGGCGAGATCGACGGCACGGGTGCTCTTCCTCCGCCAGCGGTCATTCACCGGATTGTGCGTCCTGACCTTGGCTTTTGGGCTCGGTGCGGCCAGCGCCATCTTCAGCGTCGTGCACGGCGTGTTACTGACGCCTTTACCCTATGGCGCACCCGAGCGCATCGTGTTGCTGTACGAGAATCATCCCGGCGAAGGTTGGGGCTACTTCACCGGCCCGAACTTCACCGAGCTACGGGATCGGCTGCGCAGCTTCGAGGTCCTGGCCGGCTACAACGATTACCGCTCCGAAGGGACGGATCTGACCAGTGGCGACCAGGTGGAGCGACTGCGCATCCTGCGCGTCGGTTCGGGCTACTTCGAGGCCTTGGGCGCGTTGCCTCTTGTTGGCCGCACCTTCCGCCCGGAGGAGGAGATCCCGCCTGGCGCCAGCGAGCGTGATCCGACCGCCTACGCCATGGTCACCGAGCCGTCGAGCCCGGTGGTGATCCTGTCGCACGACTTCTGGCAGCGGCGCTTCGGAGGTGATCGCGACATCGTGGGTACTCAGCTCGAGCTGGACGAGAAGCCCTATACGGTGGTCGGTGTGATGCCGGCGGACCTCGGTGGCCACGTCGGCGGTGCGCCGGATCTCTGGGCGCCGCTCGATCTCGCACCCGGTGGGCAGAATATCCTCAGCAACAACTACCTGAGCGTCGTGGCCCGTCTGGCACCCGGCGTGACCCTCGCCACCGCCCAGGCCGAGCTCGCCCAGGCGACGGTGCGCCTACGTGAGGCGTTTCCGCGAGCCAACGAGAGCGTTAATCTTTATGCCGCGCCGCTGACAGACGTCGTCGTCGGCCCCAGTCGGTCGATGCTCGGGCTGCTCTTCGCCGCGGTGGGCGCGATGTTGGCCATCGCTTGTATCAATGTCGCCAACCTGTTCATGGCTCGTGGGTTGGGCCGCGGGCGAGAGCTCGGCTTGCGCGTCGCCCTGGGCGCCGGACGCAGCCGCCTGTTCGTCGCGGCGCTGGTCGAGAGCCTCTGGATCGGGCTGGTGGGTGGTCTCCTCGGCCTCGGTGTGGCCTGGCTGGCGGTGCGTTGGCTGCACCAGGTGCGACCGGCGGCGCTGCCGCGCTACGACGCCCTGGGACTGCACCTGCCGGTGTTCGCCTTCAGCGCCGCGGCAGTGTTGCTCACGGTGCTCGTCTTCGGCCTCTTCCCAGCCCTACGAGCCGCCCAGGCCGACGTGCGCGCGGCCTTCGGCGACCGCGGAGGTGTATCTGCGGGCGGGCGGCGGGCGAGGTTGCTGCGCGATCTCGGTGTCAGCTTGCAGGTGGCGTTCTCCCTCATGTTGCTGACCGCGGGCGGTCTTCTGGCCCGCAGCTTCGCGACGCTCTATGAGACCGATATGGGCTTCGATCCGAAGGGCGCGCTCACCTTTCAGCTGCGCCTGCCGGACTACGCCTACGGCGATCCCGAGCGGCGTATCACGTTCTATGACGAGCTCTTCGCCCGCCTCGACCAGGTTCCGAGCCTGGCTGCCAGCGGCGCGACGTCGAAGCTGCCCGGCAATGGGCACCGCAACCACTGGGGTTTTGGCATCGAAGGCTACGAACGGGCCGAAGGCGAAGGCTTCCCGGGCGCCGAGATCCGCTGTGTGGCAGGCGACATCTTGGACGCCCTGGCGATCCCTCTACTCGCCGGCCGATCGCTGGGCCCCGACGACCGGGCCCAGAGCGCGCGCGCTGTGCTAGTGAACCAGGCGTTGGTGGACCGATATCTGAAAGGCCGCGAGCCTCTCGGAGTCCGCGTGCAGGTGGGCGGTCCGCCAGCGCGCACCATCGTCGGCGTGGTCGCCGACGCACGGCACGATCCGCGCGAATCGGCAGTGCCCAAGATTTATGTGCCTCAATCCCAGTTTGCCGACAGTCGCAACTGGGATCTGACCTTCGCTGTGGCCCGAGCGCCGGGCTCGGACGCCACCTGGTCTGCCGTCCGCTCGCAAGTGGCCGCCGTGATCGCGGAAATCGATCGACGCCTAGTGACGTTCGATGTGCGACCGCTGGCCGAGGTCGTGGCGGAACCGATCGCCCGCCAGCGGTTCAGCGCGCAGCTGATGAGCGTTTTCGCCGTCCTCTCGTTGCTCCTGGCGACGGTGGGCCTCTTCGGCGCCTTGGCTTACTCCCTGAGCCAGCGACGAGCCGAGATCGGCGTCCGCATGGCCCTCGGCGCCGATCGGAGCAAGGTCCTCGGCTCGGTGCTTCTGCAAGGCCTACGGGTCTTCGCCCTCGGCACGGCGGTCGGCCTGGTGGGTGTCCTGGTGATGGGGCGGTGGGTCGAGTCCTTACTCTACGAAGTCCGCCCCTACGATCCGAGGTCGCTCGTCGTCGCCGTCGCCATCCTGCTCCTTGCAACCGCCGTCGCTGCGATCGAGCCGGCCCGCCGAGCGTCCCGTCTCGATCCGGCGCGGATCCTGCGCGAGAGCTGAGGATGGCGTCAGAGGCCCGGGGCGAGACTCTGTTGGCACCCAGAGGGGCAAGAGAGCGTAGCCCGAGGTTTCAACCGCGGGCTGTCGAGCCGCGGGCAAACTGCCGAGCCTGGGGTTGAAGCCCCAGGCTTCGGACGGGTGGCCCTTCCAGGGCCTCGGACCTGCACTAACGTTGCGGCCTACTGCGAGCAGCTGGCGAAGGCCTGGGTATCGGTAATCGCCGGTGCGGCGACGCCCAGTTGATTGGTGTACTGGCTGACCTCACCCGTGACCATATCGGTCACTCGCAGGGTGTACTCCACGTCGGTGGTGGCGGCGGCGAAGACCCAATAATGGTCATTGAGGCCGCAGCCATCGAGCACCTTGACCAGGAGCTCCCAGTTGTTGGGCGAGAAGAACCAGAACAGCCCGGAGTCTTCCAGGTTGAAGACGGTGGAGCCGGTACCGGTCTGCCCCTGGAAGTCGCGCCAGTCGACCTCGACCTTGAAGCGTTCGCCATTCAAGCAGAGGCTGCTCTCGCCGGCCTGGCAGTCACTGCCGATCGGCAGAGGCAGACTGCCGACGCCGGCCAGGCTTGACACAGACGCCGGTTCGGGCTCGCGGGGCGTCACCGGGGTTCGCCCGGCCAACGTCGTGGTCGCTGCCGGCGCCGTGGCCCCACAGGTGTCGAAAGCCGCCGTGTCGGTGATCGAATCGGAGGCGACGCCCAAGGGGTTGGTGAACTCGCGGACCTCACCAGCGTAGGTGTCGGTGACCCGTAAGGTGTAGGCGACGTCGGTGGTGGCGGCGGCGAAGACCCAGAAATGGTCGTTGAGGCCACAGCCGTCGAGCACCTTGACCAGCATCTCCAGGTTGGCACCATTGAAGAACCAGAAGAGGCCGGAATCGTCCGAGCCCTGGGGCGCCACGGTGCCTCGCCCGGTCTGGTTCTGGAAGTCGGTCCATTCCACCTCGACCTCGAAACGGTCCTGGGCCAGGCAAAGGATGTTGTCGCCACTGGCGCAAGTGCGGTCCCTGATCTCGATCTCGGTGGTGATCGTATCGACGCGTTCGCCACGTGAGACGGTCAGATCCACCGCATAGGTGCCGGGCTCGGCGTAGGTGTGGGTCGGATCAGCCTCGATCGAGGTCGCGCCGTCACCGAAGCTCCACGCCCAGGTGTCCGGGGCGCCGGTCGACGTATCGGAGAACTGGACCGGCAAGTTGACACGTGGCGACACCGGAGCGACATCGAAGCTGGCAGCGACATCCTCGACCACGATTTCAGTGCTGGAGGTGTCACTCTGGGCACCTCGGCTCGAGGTTAGCCGGACCGTGTAGGTGCCGGGCTCACTGTAGGTGTGGGTCGGGTTGCGGGCGCTGGAGGAGCTGCCGTCGCCGAAGGTCCAGCTCCATGTGTTCGGTGAGCCGGTGCTCTGGTCGGTGAAAGTGACCGGTGCATCGACTGCGGGCGGCGAGGGCGTGTAGGTGAAGGCGGCCTCAAAGATCGACTGGGGTGCCCGGAACGCCGCGACGACCGAGCCGGTGACATTGAGCACGCGGGCATTGTGGCGCTGATTTGCAATGCCCGTCGGCAGGCCCTGAAACGAGATACCGGGGTGGGAGAAGTTCGGTATCCTGGGACAGTTCCGATTGGTGCATTCGGCGGAGTAGGACATGATCGTGCGAAACCGCAGGTCGACGAAGTGGCCGTAGGCCCAGGCGAACGCCGGGTTGGAGCCGGCGTTCGCCGGATCGTGGTGTAGACCGAGGTTATGCCCGAACTCGTGCGCCGCGACTGAGATGTCACACTCCACCAGATTCACCGAGTAACCCCACGGAGCGAAGCCGACGCCCACCGGATTCATCAGGTAGCCCTGGCCACAAAAGCCGTCCACGTCGTGGATGAAGGCCGCCACCAGATCGGCGCCGACCTCGTTGCGCAGGGCCTGGGTCGGGCCATGCTGGCGCAAGAAACCGAGGTCGTGCCAGTTGCTCTGCGAGATGGCCATCTCCTCGGCGTGACGCAGCACCACCCGCGGGCTGGTGGCGCTGTTGCCGAACGAGGAGTTGGCGAAGTCCACCGCGTGCTGGATCAGAGCGCGGATCTGGCTGTGTCCGCCGCGCAGGTTGCGAGCGCCGGAGCTGTAGATCGCCAGGACGTCGATCGAGCTGGCCTTTTGCGGGATCCCGGTGAGCTCGGTGGCTGCCGTCGAGCTGTCGATCGCGGGCAGCGTTGCCAATGGTGCTTGGCTGGCCTCGTAGGCGACCTCTGGCTGAACCCCACCGGCGCAGTCCGGCAGGTGCGAGCGGTCGACCTTGGCCAGGCGGTGTGAGCGGTCGGCCTGCGGGCGGATCTCGTAGGTGCCATCGGGGGTCGAGATGGTGCCGACGACAAGGCTGTCGTGCACCGTCAGCGTGACGCCGGCCGGCATCTCCAGCCCTTGCCAGGGGACCTCACCGCGCCAGGTCGTGCCGCCGTCCAGGCGCTGCTCGAAGCCGGTGGACAAAACCTCGTAGCGATTCCCGTCGGGCAGGTCCAGAATGATCTTGGCCGAGGGTTGCTGCAAGAGAGACAGGTCGATCGCGACCTGGTTCTCCAGCAGAGCGACCGATGAGGACGGAACGGACAGCGCCTTCTGCGACAGGAAGAGCTCTTGCGCCGCGGCACTCGAAGCAAGCGATATCAATAGGGTCAAAGAAAGAAAGGGTTTGAGCACGGTTCGCCTCCAGATTTCGCCCAAGATGTAAAGAACAGGCTTGCTTGGCTCATGTGATTGTGGTGACGGGGCCACGGCTGAACCTGAGCCGACTGCCTGACTCTACTATGTCATGCGGATTTTCAACCGCTTTTCGATAACCGATCGCGCAGAAATTCGCCGAAGAGTGTCAGTTTTTGTCGACTCTTCGCACTCTTGGGGGTGAAGGGGCTCGAATAGCAAGACGTCGATCTGGGCGACACGCGAATTCGAAGCCCGATCCATGGTCCGCCGACACAACCCCCATCGAGGAGAATGGCGATGAAGAAGAGGCAAAAGAAACTCGAGCTCCGACGCGAGACTCTGAAACTCGAAGAGCTCGAGAAGAGAGTCGTCGGCGGGCATCAATCCCATCCGGACGACGACTACACCTACATCGACGACGCCACGTTGTGTCACCTGTGCCTAGACTGACTTGCAGACTCGTTGCGAGCTGAGGCGCCGAGTCCAGGTCTGGCTGCGTAGGATCAACTCGCTGTGGCGAGCTGATCGTGCAGCCAGGCCTTGGCGAAGGCCCAGCGGCGGTAGACGGTTCGCTCGGTGGTCCCTAGCCGTTGGGCGATCTCACCCACCGACAAGCCGAAGTAAAACCGTTGCTCGACGACCTTCCGGGCCTCGGTGTCGAGGCCTTCGAGGCGCTGGAGCAATGTCCCCACAGCGAGAGCGTCGATCACGCGATCGGATCGGTCCACGCCGATCTCGGTGGCTTCCGACAAGGGGGCCTGGCTCTGCCCGGAGCCGCGCTTGGCAGCTCGTTTGCGCCGCCCATGGGTCATGAGAATGCGCCGCATCTCGGTCATGGCGATAGCCCGAAAGTGCTCCGGGTCTCGCCAGGTGACTTTGCGGCGCTCCTGAAATTGTAAGTAGAGCTCGTTGACCAGTGCCTCGGCCTGGAGCATCGGATCGGCGCTCTCGCGAGTGAGCAGGTGCTCCGCCATGCGACGCAGATCACCGAAGAGCAAGGGCATCAGGTGACCGAAGGCTCTTGAGTCTCCGTCGCTCCACGCCCGCAGAAGGTTGGCCACGGAGGTGTTTCGGTCGGTGGAAGCGGCTCGCATCGGCAGGGTTTGGATCATCGGTCGCCCTCGTTGGGTTACTTGGTGAGATGGAGGCGTGGAGGCTCCACTCCTAGCGGCGACAGCGAGAGACGAATTGGTCCACAGGACGGTTTCTCCCATCGGGCTGTCAGGTTTCTTTGTCGGTTTGCACTGTTGGAACCGAATGCCTGATCAGTGGTCGAACGACAGGGCCTTAGCCATGCTGGTATGGCCCCAACTCGATCCAGTACAAGACTTGAACCAAGGAGAACTGCAATGAAGAAGCGAACCAAGAAACTGAACTTGCGTAGCGAGACGCTGCGAGTCGAAGAGATCGTCGTGCAGGCAGTGGGTGGTTACCAGAGCCAGCAGTGCAACCCCACGGATATTGGACCGGATTCGATCTGCGCCCAGTGCGGCACCGGGCTCTGCGGCTGCCAAGGCCCTGAGTGGTGTCATTCGGTCAACGGTTGCTAAGCCAGTCTTTTGGGGCCGCCTCCGGACCGTTCCGGAGGCGCTTTTTGGGGGTTAGAAGACATGACACGAGATGAAGCTCTGGAAGTCGCTCTCAGCATCGGTCGCCGCGTCGTGCGGCGAGCGCAGTGGCAAGGTCGGAGGTGCACCTGGCAAGTCTGGCGCCGGAGGGGTGGAGCGATCGTCGAGGTGCCCGCAACCGGCGAGATCTACGGCGGAGCGTCAGGCATCGCCTGGTTCCTGGCCGAGCTCTTTCGGCTCAGTGGCGAGGAGCCCTGCCGACATGCGGCGATCGGCGCTATGCAGCATGCGCTCGATTGGGCGGCCGGGGATCAGCGCTCGCCCTTCGGTTTTTTTTCCGGGCCGATCGGGGTGGCCGCAGCCGCGGCTCGACTCGGGGCAGAGCTGGATCGGCCTGACTTCATCCAGGCATCGGAGGCTCTGTTGGGTGATCTGGCCGGCCGGGAGGCCGAAGACGAAGGGGTCGATGTCCTGTCCGGTGCTGCCGGCGCCATCCCGGCTCTGCTCGAGCTGCGCCGGCTCATCCCGGGTGCCAAGCCGCTGGAGATGGCTTGTGCTCTGGGCGAGCACCTCGTCGAGCGCGCGCATCGCGAGCCTGGTGGGTGGTCGTGGAGGATCCAGGGCGACGCGTGTGTGCGCCACCTCCTCGGGTACGCGCATGGCGCCTCCGGTATCGGGCTGGCGCTGCTGGAGCTGGCGGCCGCCACCGGCCGCGACCGTTACCGCTTTGCTGCCGAGATGGCCTTTCTCTACGAGCGCCAGTTTTTTGACGAGCAACGCGACAACTGGCCCGACTTCCGCCACCCGAGCCTGTCGGAGATCGGCAAGCAAGGCGAAGAGGCGTTGCGGCAGGCGGCGCGATGTGGCGCGATCGAACCGTTTGCCGGCGGCTGGATGACTGCCTGGTGTCACGGTGCACCTGGAATCGGCTTGACGCGTCTGCGGGCCTACGAGCTCACCGGCGCGGCGATCTACGAAACGGAAGCCGTGGCGGCCCTGCGCGCTACCTTGGATTTGTTGGGCACGCTGGAGCGATCCGGCGAGTTCTCCCTCTGCCATGGCGTCGCGGGACTCTGCGAGCTGCCTCTGATGGCATCGACGACGCTCGGGCAGCCCGACCTGCGCCAGGTTTGTGACTGGCACGCCACCTTGGGCTGGAAGATGTTCGAGAAAGCCGGCCGGCCTTGGCCGTGCGGAACCCCCGAGCAGCGCAACGACTGCAGCCTGATGACGGGGGAGTCGGGCATGGGTTACTACTTCCTGCGCCTGGCGGATGCGGACGTCCCGTCGATCCTCTGTCCGCGGCCGTCATCGGACGGCATCGGCAACGCTGAGCCGAGCGAGGACTTTCACCAATTGGGGCGTGAGACGGTGGACGAGTACTTCGGTCCGACGATACGGGTTCTGGAGTCTTTGGAAGGTGGGTCGGAGAGCTCGCTGGCTCTCTTCAACTCGCCTCTCGCCGAAGCGCCGGTAGAGACAGCGTACCGCGAGTTGGAGCAGAGGATCGCCGGCTATCGAGAGGGCCATAGAGACGTTCTCGAAGACGTCTTCTCTCTCGATCGGGAACGCTACTCGATGACCCACGAGCTGACCGATTTCACCGCCGAGTTTCAGCTCTCTCTAACGCGTCCGACCTGGCCGGAGACGATGGCTTGGAGCGCCCGATTTCGCCTCGCTGATGACTGCCGGTTGGTGACCACCGAGCGCGACTGGCAAGCCTGGTCGGCAGCGGATGCTGGAGGCCCACCGAGCGACGAGAAAGGGAGCGACTTGACGACCACCCTGCTCCACCGGCGCGGAAATCGCATCGAGACCCTTGCCATCGGTCCGTTGATCGAGGCGATTCTGCAGGCGCTGCCGGCGACCATGGTGCAGATCTTCGACCGCGTCAGCGAGTTGGTCGATCCGGCCGATCCGATGGACAGTGAAGCCCTCGGCACCTTGGTAGAGAGACAACTGGAGCAGCTCTATGCCGCCGGCTTGATCGACGAAGGTGAATCGGAAATCGCAGGGCAAGAGCTGTGCCCGTCAAGCACCGCGGCGGTTCGGCGATCTGCTGAGCTGTCCGCCGAGGGGCAGCCACCGGTCATCGAGCTCACGGCCGAGTCGGCGCGATGCTCGGGGGAACGGTCGTCAGGTTCTGCGGAACGCTCGTGCTCTCTGGAATGAGGCGCGCTCGAGGTTGGACCGGCGTGGTCCAGCTGCTGCTCGAGCCACAACAACGTTCGACAACCAACCCCAAGGAGGACAGCAATGAAGAAGAGCAAGAAGAACCTATGTCTCAAACGTGAAACCCTGAAGGTCGAGGAGATCGTGAGTCACGTGGCTGGCGGCTGGGTCAGCCAACAGTGCAACCCAACCGACTATGGTCCGGCGTCCGTCTGCCAGCAGTGCGGCACCGGGATCTGTGGCTGCATCAATCCACCCGACTGGTGCCATATCTCAGTCGTTTGCTAAAGCGATGGTGTCGGGCCAAGCAGTGGCCCGTTGATCTCTGTCGGACGCTTTCTAACTTAGATAGCGTCCGGCAGGATCTCACGCACGCGGCGGGATCGAGCACAGCAGCAGTCGATCCCACATCGGCTCGGTCGGGGTGACGGCGGCGAGCAGCGCCAGGCCGACGCCGGCAGCACCGGTGAGGAATCCGTCGTCGGCGATCCACGACATCTCCATCGGGTTCGTCAAATCTTCGCTCGACCAGGAGGGGAAACCGCCAAAGCCCTCACCCGGGCGGCGTGCGGTCAGTGCCGCATCGAGCCAGTAACGTGC
>JBCCGX010000057.1:0-18242 GCA_039029035.1 Acidobacteriota bacterium
CGAGCGTTGGGCCATCGAGGCGACGGCGGCCGAGGTCGAAGACGCCTTGGTCGAAGCCCTGACGCCGTCGGATCTCTATCGCATCACGTGGCGAGACATCGAGGGGGAATGAGATGTTGCCTCTTGGGCGAGAGCATTGCGACCTTACTGCATTTGCGGATGGGATCCAGGCAGCACCGGTCTGCCGACGGCTCCCCTTTCCTGCTCCAGTTTGTCGGCGAACCGGGCCTCGATCGCACGGATCATCGCGACCTGCTTTCGCATCAGCCACGGTACCGTTCGGTTGCCTCGCTTGAATCGTAGCTGATTGATCTCTTGCAGCTCAGTGAGCTCGGTCCTGGCTTGGTCGACGGTCAGGGCTTCGAGCTGCATGGCGAGATGGTCGATTTTTTGCTGCAGGAGGCCTCGAAAGCAGATCTTGAGATTGTCGTTCTGCGAGCCTGAGAGTCCCTGAATCTTGTATAGCTCGATGATCTCCGCCAGAAGTGCCTGGCTCCTTTCGGTTTGGTAGGTCTCCTGCCGAAGATAGGACTCGGCGTTGTTCAAGGCTCGGTTGATCTGGCTGGCATACCGTCGGCTCGGGCTGGGATCCAGGCTCTCGGGCTTACGGGCCGCGGCTGCGGCGTGGCCCTGAGTCTCCAACTGCTTTCGCAGCTCGGCCAAGGTGCTCTCCAGGTTTGCGATCCGTTGCTGTGACGCTTCCAAGTCGGCTTGGTAAGCCGTCTCGATCTCGGCAATCCGCCGCTCTGCGATCCGTTGCTTGGCGATGGCCTCGACGGCAGGCTGCACCTCGCCGGCCTTGACGGCATGCTGTGCCTCGCCAGGGGGGACCGTCGGTGGGGGCAGCGCGACGGTGGCTTGCGAGCTGCTGGTGGCAGGCCTCTGGCCGGTCGCCGTTGCGACTGGGCTGCTCGCGGGGGTTTCGGGAGGGATCGTCGAATCCTGGCTGAAAGTGACGGGCCGCGGGGCGGTCAGGGCTTCGTTTCTCGCCTGGGTTTCGGTCGGGTAGACAGCGGTCAGGATCAGAGAGGCCAGCAGGCCGATAGCCAACATGGTCAGGACTTCTTTCCAGTTCATCGGGATTCTCCACGGCGGCTCTGGTGCCAAAAGTCAGTCGCGTGCTTGATCGTGAGGGCAACCAAGGAGCCGGCTGCGATAGCGATTTCGTATCGGTGCGTCCAGTTCCATAGGTAGAAGGTGGTGAAGGTGATCAGGGAGATGCCTGTCGCCATGACGGTCAGCCTTCCGGAGATGCCGCCCTCGACGGCAGGCTGGCTAGGCTTGACGGCCCAAGCTTCGTTCAGCGTCTCGCTCCCGGGAGCGGATGCCACGGTCTTGGCCGGTGCCGGGGTCGAAGTCTCTTTCCTGGAGAAAGCGGACAGGAGAATGCCTTCGGCCTGCTCGTGCAGCTTCTGCAACAAGGTGGCGGGCTCCAGGCCCTCGGTCTTCCATTGTTCGACCACTTGCTTGCCCTTCTCGCGCAGGATCGTGCGACTTTCGCCAACGAGATCCTGCTGGATCTCGGCCTCCAGCTGAATCTTGTCCTGGTCGATCTTGCGATGCGAATCGCGCCGCACGAGCTCCAGCGCTTCGTCGCCTTTGCGGTCTCGTAGTAGCTGCTCGTAGAAGCCGTTCGACGACAGGAGCTTCGAGATGACGGGTGAGCACTCGATCAAGAGGAAGAGGAGTGTGATGAAGAGGACCGCTTGGCGGATCGCCGGTTCTCTCTCTTCCAACTGTGACAACGCCAGGTGGCGTTGCAGGAAGGAGGTTGGGTAACCCTCGGTGAGTTGACCGAGGTGGGTATTGTGCTGCTGCAGCAGGTCTGCTTTCTCGGCCTCGGCGGCTTGTCGCCACTGCCCCGACTCTTGGCTGGCGGTCACCTGCAGCGTGTCGCGCTTCCCTCTTTCCTCCTTCAACTCGGTGCGCTGTGCAGCGCATTGGCCGCGAACGGAGCGCAGCGTGGCCTCTTTGGTCTTGGCAAGCGTCCCGTAGCCCGGCCTGCCTGAGCCACCGGAACCGTCGACTTCGGCATGAAAGGCCCTGGCGGCCTCCTGCTCCGACGCCCGGCATGTGACGAGGGCCGTGTCCAAGGTCGCGATCCGCGCGTTGAGTGAATCGACGGCTCGGGCGACCTCGTAGCTGTCCAGACGTTGCTGCAGAGCGGTATCGATCGCCTTGATCTTGTCTCTGAAGCTGTCCTGGGCCGACTCGATCTCAGCCTGCCTTTGCCCGGCGATGGCGGCCAGGATCTCCTGTTCGAAGATACGCAGCTCCAGCGGGCGTGCAACGATCAGGGCGATGAATCCGGCGAGAAGGATCCGTGGGATGGCATGCGCCACGCGCCGCAGGCCTGTCTCGGCCATCGACATGACGATGAACCGGTCGAGGGTGAAGATCAGGAAAGCCCACAGCGCCGCGGCGCACAGGGCGGCCCGCAGGTCGTTTTCGAAAACGGTCGAAAGGGCGTAACCGCTGGAGAATAAGGCCAGGAGGGACGTCAGGACGACGAAGGTTCCGACCGTGGCATGGCGGAAGCGTTCCCAACGACTACAGTGCTCCAGGGTCTGCTCATCCGACCCAGCGCAATAAAAGAGAAACGAACTCACCGGATGGTTACTCAAGGCCCTCTTCCTCCTCAATGAACACGATGAAATGACATGCGATCCGGGGCGCAGGCTGTCGTTGGGGAAGGCCGAAGCCACCTTGTCCACAGCTACGACCCGGCTGTAACGGTTATTCACCGCCTCATCTATCTTCTGGCCCGACCGGGGGATTTATCCCAGGAGGATTTACCGACAACCTCGTGCCAGCCCAGCGGTGAGGCCGTCTGGTGTATGCTGCCGCACGATCCTGTCCTTGTGAGGATTTGTCGATGAAAGAGAAACACATCCGTATCCGCATCGAGCAATGCCTTGCGCTGGCCAAAGCGTCGAACTGCCCGCGGCGCAAGTTCGGCGCCCTGCTGCTCGACCCGGAGCGCAATGTGGTCTTGATGGACGGCTACAACGGCGCGCCGCGGGGCGGTGGCGAGCTCTGCGGCGGCGACGTCTGCCTGCGCGACACGTTGGAGATTCGCTCCGGGCATCGCATGGAGGTCGGCTGCCACCACGCCGAGATGAACGTGATCTGCAACAGCGCCGCCGCTGGTGTAGCGACCCAGGGCGGGTGGATTCTGGTCACCGGCGAGCCGTGTCAGATGTGCGCCAAGATGATCCACCATGCCGGCATCACCAAGGTCATCGTGGTCGGCGGGGGGTATGCGGGAGAGAACGGCATTGGTTATCTCCAGGAGCATGGCATCGCGGTCGAGTCGGTCGAAGGGCCGCAAGACGAGCGGGCGGTACATCTGACCTAAACGGGCCCGGCGAGAGCTGGCGTACCCACGGAAGGTTCCGGGCACGAAAGGTGCCGGGTACGAGCCGTCACTCGTGGCAGGTTGACCTTGCTGTGCTAACGTCCGGCGACTCATCTTGAATCGTCCGGAGACCGATGGCCGGAGCTCGGTGGACCCGCAAAGGACATTGGACCATGACAGATAGCTCTCGTATGCGCCGATCGACCCTCGTCATCCACGGCGGTCAGCGCCCGGATCCGGCCACCGGCGCCGTGGTGCCGCCGATCGTCACGTCGTCGACCTACGTGCAAGAGTCGCCGGGGCGCCACAAGGGTTTCGAGTACACGCGCTCGCACAACCCGACGCGCTACGCCTTGGAGCGCATGATGGCAGCCCTCGAGGGTTCGAAGCTGACCGAGGACGACGATCCGAGCTGCGGTGGCTTCGCCTTCGCTTCCGGCCTGGCCGCCACGGCGACGATTCTCGAGCTGGTCGATCAGGGGGACCGTATCGTCGCCATGGACGATCTCTACGGTGGCACGCGGCGGCTGATGAGCCAGGTGCGGCAGCGCAGCCAGGGGCTGAGCGTGCGCTACGCCGATTTGTCGCGGCCCGAAGTCTTTGCCGGGGTCATGACCTCGGAGACGCGCATGGTGTGGGTCGAGACGCCGACCAACCCGCTGCTCAAGATGGTCGATCTCGCGGCCATCGCGGCCATCGCGCGCGAGTGCAACCCGAAGGTCCTACTGGCGTGCGACAACACCTTCGCCACACCGGCGAGCCAGCGGCCCTTCGAGTTTGATTTCGACATCGTGATGCACTCCACCACCAAGTATCTCAATGGTCATTCCGACGTCGTCGGCGGCCTGGCGGTGGTCAATGATGTCGAGCTGGCCCAGCGGCTACGTTTTCTGCAGAACTCGATCGGCTCGGTGATGAGCCCCTTCGATGCCTACCAGACCCTGCGTGGCATCAAGACCCTGGCCCTGCGCATGGAGCGGCACCATGCCAATGGGCAGCGGGTCGCCGAGTTCTTGCAAGGTCACCCGCAAGTGGAGCGTGTCTTCTACCCAGGTCTGGCCTCGCATCCCCACCACGAGCTTTGCAAGCAGCAATGCGCCGGCGGCGGCGGCATGGTGACCTTCTTCATCCGCGGTGGGCTCGGCGAGGCGCGCAAGTTTCTCGAGAGCGTTCGCGTCTTCCAGCTCGCCGAATCCCTCGGCGCGGTGGAGTCCCTGGTCAACCACCCGGCGATCATGACCCACGCTTCGGTGCCGGCCGAAGTCCGCGCCGAGCTCGGGATCAGCGATCAGCTGATCCGGCTCAGCGTCGGTATCGAGGACGGCGACGACCTGGTCGCAGACTTGGAGCAAGCGTTGGCGGCAGCGGTCGCCTGAGCCGCGGCGCAGGTGGCTACAGTGGAGAAGGCTTGGTCGATGCCGAGAGGCCGCGTAGGGGCTGCCGTTCTTTGGCTCGCCGGGCTTTGTCTCGGTTTCGCCGGGGCCCTGCGCGCCGACGAGCCGCAGGTGCTAGTCGCCTACTACTCGGCCAAAGGACACACTCGCCTGCTCGCTGAAGCGGTGGCCGAGGGCGCCCGAGGTGTGGCGGGAGTGGACGTCGAACTGGCCGAGGTCGCCGAGATCGATTCGGCAGACCTGATCGCGGCTGAGGCAATCATCCTCGGCAGTCCGGTCTACAACGGCAACGTCGCGCCCGAAGTGCAGACCTTCATCAACGGCTGGCCGTTTCGCGGCGCGCCGATGCGCGACAAGATCGGTGCGGCGTTCGTCACCGGCGGCGGCATCTCCGCTGGCGAGGAGGCGGCCCAGCTCGGCATTTTGCGCTCGATGCTGGTGTTCGGCATGGTGGTCGTTGGAGGCGCGCATTGGACCAGCGCTTTTGGTGCCTCCGCCATCACCGAAGAAGAGCCGTTCGTGGCAGAAGCCGAGCAGAGCGAGGTTGTGGCGTCGCGCTTCCTGGCGAAGGGTCGTGCGCTGGGTCAGCGGGTCGCCGAGCTGACCCTCAAGTTCGGCCCTTCGGCCGAGGGCTTACCGCCAGCGACCAAGTCGCCGGACGACGAGTGACGGGACCACCGAGCGCTATGTCCACCGAGCTTTGCCACCGGGTCGAGCGGATCGTCGAGAAGGCTTGCGCGGCGGAGACCAATGTCTTCGGCTACGGCATCTGGACCCATCACATCACCGATGTGGTAGCGAATGGGCGGTGCCTGGCACCGTTGTTCGAGGCCGATGCCGAGATCGTCGAGGTTGCGGCTTTGCTGCATGACTACGCCAGCGTCAAGGATGTGGCCCTCTACCCGGAGCACCATGTGCACGGACCGATCGAGGCGGAGAAGCTTCTCCGGCGGCTGGAGTATCCGTCACCGAAGATCGAGGCGGTTTGCCATGCCATCGCGACTCATCGAGCCAGCGTGCCCGTCGAGCGCCGCAGCCGCGAAGCAGAATGCCTGGCCAATGCCGATGCCATGGCACATATTCAAAACGTGACCTCGCTGCTGCATTTAGTCTACGTCCGGCGGCACGAGGGTATCGACGAAGGCGCGGCCTGGGTGCGGGCGAAATTGGAGCGCAGTTGGCACAAGCTCAGCCCGCGGGTCAGGGATCGGGTCGACGACGACTACCGTGCGGCGTTGCGGGTTCTTCGCCAGCGGGAAGCACCCTAGCGAACCCGCGAAACGGGTTGGCGGTTTTCTTGCCGAGGCTCCGTATCCACTCTTGGGGAAGGGTGAGAAAGGAGAGACAGCCAAGGAGACCATCGACTCATGGCCCGAACCGACGAGCAATCGATCCGTGGCAAGCAAGCGATCCGTGCTGACCGCGTCTTTGTCGCGGCCCTGGACCTGGTGCCGGCTGAGCGCAAGGCTTTCGTCGCCCGGGAGTGTGCCGGCGAGCCCGAGGTTCTGGCCTTGGTCGAACGCTTGCTCGCCAACGTGGAGGGTGACACCGATCTACCCACCGGCGGCGGCATGGCGGGGCCCTTGTGGGACGGCCTGGCCGAGAACCTCACGGCGGAGCCTGATCTCGGCGGCACGGTGGTCGACCGCTACCGGATCGTGCGTGAGCTCGGGCGCGGCGGCATGGCGGTGGTCTACCTGGCGGAGCGCGCCGACAGCCAGTTCGATCACCAGGTCGCCCTCAAGCTGATCAAGCGCGGGACCGACACCGACGAGGTGGTGCGGCGGTTTCGCCAAGAGCGCCAAATCATGGCGCTGACCCAGCATCCCAACATCGCCCGCCTGCTCGATGGTGGCTCGACCCCCGAAGGCCGGCCTTACTTCGTGATGGAGCATGTGGCCGGGCAGCCGATCGATCGTTATTGCGACGAGGCGCGCTTGACGATCCGCCAGCGCTTGCGGCTCTTCCTCGAAGTCGCCCGCGCGGTCGACCATGCCCACCGTAACCTGGTGGTGCATCGAGATATCAAGCCTTCCAACATCCTGGTGTCGGAGGATGGTGAGGTCAAGCTGCTCGATTTCGGCATCGCCAAGTTCCTCGATCCGGCAGCGCAGGTGCAGCTGACGCGCTCCCAGATGCGGATGTTGACTCCGGCCTACGCCAGCCCCGAGCAGGTGCGCGGCATTCCGGTGAGCACCGCCTCGGACATCTACCAGCTCGGCTTGTTGCTCTATCTGCTGATCACCGGCCAGTCGCCCTACCGCGCCGGATCATCGACGTCGCAAGACCTGGCCCAGGCGATCACCGAGGAGCCGCCGACCCGGCCGAGCACGGTGATCCGCGACGCACGCTCGCGCAAGACCAGTCCTGCGGAACGGTCGAGCCAAGAGGCGGTCTTCCGGCAGCGCCGGACGACGCCGATTCGCCTGCAGCGCGATCTCGATGGCGATCTCGACAACATCGTGCTGATGGCTCTGCGCAAGGAGCCCGAGCGGCGCTACGCGTCGACCCAGCACTTGATCGACGACATCGAGCGTCACCTGGCCGGCCGGCCGATCCTGGCGCGGCCCAACACCTGGCGCTATCGCTGCAGCAAGTTCGTCCGCCGCCACGCCCTGGCTGTCGCGGCGTCGGCGGTGATGGTCCTGGTGATCGCTGGCCTGATCGCCTTCTACACCTGGCAGTTGAAGATCGAGCGCGATCGCGCCAGTCAGGCCGCCGAGCGTGCCAGCCGTGAGGCGGTGGTCGCCAACCAGGTGTCGAGCTTCCTGGTCGGGTTGTTCGAGGTCTCGGATCCCAACCAGGCGCAGGGTGAGGTCGTCACCGCACGAGAGATTCTCGATCGCGGTGCTGAGCGCATCACCGCCGAGGTGCAAGAGGATCCGTCGATCCAGGCGCGATTGATGAAGACCATGGGGCGGGTGTACCGCAACCTGGGGCTTTTCGACTCGGCGACGTCGTTGCTCGAGGGCGCCCTCGAGGTGCAGGCAGCGAACTCGGGGAGCGAGCCGCTGGCGGTGGCTGACAGCCTGAGCGAGCTCGGTGACCTCTTCCGGCAGCTTGGACGGTTCGACGAGGCAGAGAGCCATCTCGAGCGCGCCTTGCAGTTGATCGAAGACCTCGAGAGCCCGGAGAAGCAGGCCGAACTGATCGACAAACTAGCGCAGCTCAAGATGGAGCAGGGCCGCCTGCTGGAGGCCGAGGGGCTCTTTCGCCGCAGTTTGGCGGTGCTGGAGGCGCATCGCGGACCCGAGGACATAGGGGTCGCGGAGGTGCTCAACAACCTGGCTCTCGTCCTGCGCTACGACAGCCGCGCGGCCGAGGCCGTGCCGCTCTTCCAGCGTGCACTACCGATCATGGAGCGGTCTTTGGGGACAGAGCACACCGACGTCGCGATCACCCTCAGCAACCTCGCTCTGGCGCATCGCGATCAAGGGCAGTACGCCGCCGCAGCGCCGCTCTACCTGCGCGCGTTGGCGATCCTCGAGAAGCTCCTGGGACCGGAACATCCGCAGGTGGCGATCGTGCTGCACAACTACGCGGACCTGCTATCAAATCAGGCAGCTTTCGATGCCGCTGAGCCGTTGTACCATCGATCGCGCGCCATTTTGGAGGTCGCCTTGGGACCGGAACATCCCAACGTTGCCACTAGCCTCCACAGCTTGGGGGATCTCTATCTCGCCCGCGGCGATTTCGACCGCGCCGAAGCGACCCACCGCAAGTCCCTGGCAATCCGCGAGAAAATCCTCGGCCCGGACCATCCTTTGGTCGGCCAGGCCTTGATAGGCCATGCCAAGGCCCTGCGGCAACTCGGGCGCGTCCGGCAGGCCGAGGGGCTGGAGGAGCGCGCAGCGGCGATCCGCGCCAGGCGCGGCTCGTTATAGGATCGGCGAGTGCGGGGCGTGCGGGCGAACGGTCCGGCCGGCGAAGCGGCAAGACCGTTGCCCGAGCGATGGTTGCCCGTTCCATCTGATGCAGCCAGAGGAAGCGAGGCCGAATATGGACGAGGTGGTGACGACACAGCTTTATGTCGACGGGAAGGCACGGCCGGCGGGCGACGGTGGCGTCTACGATCTGTTCAATCCGGCCCGGCCGACGGAGCTGGTAGGCCACGCGGCGGCAGCGACAGTGGACGATGTAGACACCGCGGTACAAGCCGCGCACGCCGCCTTCCCTGACTGGGCTGCCCTGAGCTTCACTGAGCGAGGCGACAAGCTGCGCCAGATCGCGGCCGCCCTGACCGCCGACCCGGCGGATCTCGAGGCGCGCTCGCGGCTCTTCACTCGCGAGCACGGCAAGATCGCCCGCGAGACGCTGATGGAAGTCTCGCGTCTGGGTGATCGCTTCATGCTCTCCGCGTCCTACGCCGAGCGTCTGGCGCGGGACGAGGCGCTTCAGGGGCCGCCGTTCGATACCCTGATCACCCGTCAGCCGCGCGGCGTTGCGGCGCTGATCGTGCCGTGGAATTGGCCGTTGTCGATCCTCGGTGCCAAGCTGCCCCAGGCTCTGGTGGCGGGCAACACGGTGGTCGTCAAGCCGTCGGCCAACTCGGCTCTGGTGCCGTCGATGACGCTCCAGATCATCGCTGACCTGCTGCCGCCGGGCGTGCTCAACATTCTGACCGGCTCCGCCGCGCAGATCGGTGATCGCCTGGTCGGCCACCCCAAGGTGCGGATGGTCAACTTCACCGGCTCGATTCCCGTCGGCCGGCACGTGATGAAAGTCGCCGCCGACCACATCACCCCGGTGGTTTTGGAGCTCGGCGGCAACGACGCGGCGCTGGTCCTCGACGACGCCGAGCTCAGCGGCGAGGTGTTTCAGCGCATGTATTGGGCCGCCTTCGCGTCCTCCGGGCAGATCTGCATGGCACTCAAGCGTCTCTACGTGCACGAAAGTCGTTACGACGAGGTGGTCGACGGCTTCACCGCCGCTTGCAACAAGGCGGTCGTCGGCGACGGCTTGCTGCCCGAGACGACCATGGGGCCGGTCAACAATGCCAAGCAGCACCAGGTTGTCACTCGAATGATCGCCGAGGCGCGTGAACGCGGTGCGGAGGTGAAGGAATGCGGTGAGGTACCCGACGAAGCGCTTTACCGGGGTGGCGGCTTTTTCCAGAAGCCGGCCCTGGTCTACGACGCGGATCCCTCCCTGTCGATCGTACGCGACGAGCAATTCGGCCCGGCGTTGCCGATCATGAAGTTTCGCACCGACGACGAGGCCATCGCCCTGGCCAATGACAGCGACTACGGCCTGTGCTCGTCGGTGTGGACACCGGACGCCGAGCGCGCGGTAGGTATCGCACGGCGGCTCGAAGCAGGCTACACCTACCTCAACGGTCATGGGCCGATGGCGCAGGACAGTCGCGGCCCCTTCGGTGGCTTCAAAGCGTCCGGTATTGGTCGCAACCTCGGTTACGACGGTGTGCTGGCGTTCACCGAGCCGCACTCGATCTCGGGGCCGCAGGGCTTCCTGCTCTGAGTGGCATTTCGTCACCCCGGAGGTCTATCCCATGGCTGACAGGTGCCGATCACTGGTTCGGCGTGCGGCTCGGCTGAGTATCTGGCCGCGCATGCTGCTGCCCTTGTGGGTGTTGGGGGTGTCCCTGGCACCGCCATCGGCGGGTGACCCGGTCCCGGGGCTCGAACGCCTGCAGCACCTTCCAGCCGACAACCCGCTGGTCGACCAGTGGGTTCGGGTGATCTACCAGGACCGCCGCGGCTTTCTGTGGCTCGGGACGATCGACGGCGTTCATCGCTTCGACGGGTACACGATCAAGAGCCTGCGTGGCGATCCCGCGGACCCCGGCTCGCTGCCGCATAACTTCGTGACCGGTATTCTCGAGGACCGGCAAAGCTATCTCTGGGTCGCTACCGCCGGAGGGCTGGCGCGGCTCGAAGACGGAGCGCCGACAGCCGGCGGGCGGGCGGAGTTCTTGACTGAAGGCTCCTCCGGTCGTTTCCGTGTCTTTCGCCATGATCCGCAAGACCCGAGCAGCTTGAGCAACAATTACACCACCGGCCTGGCCGAGGATCGCCATGGCGATCTCTGGGTTTCGACCACCTCCGGCGTCAGTCGATTCGATCGCGAGAGTTTGGGCTTCACCCGCTACGCCCTCGATCCGGCGGACCTCGAGAGCACCCGGACTCTTTCGGTCGTCCGCAGCCGAAGTGATGACCTCTGGTTCGGTGCCGAAGGGCCGGCGCTCCTACGCTTCGATTACGGAAAGGCGACGTTGGAAGAGCACCTGCTCGCCGAGCGCTCTTCGGAGGGGGTCTGGCGAGTCGTCGAAGATGGCGACGGATTTCTCTGGGCCGGTACCGAGGGCGGCGCGCTCTTTCGTTTCGATCCCCGAACCGGAGAGACGCGGCGGTTTCCCTTGACGGACGAGAGCCCCGGATATGTCACTGCTCTGTCTGTGCAACCGGACGGCAATCTGTGGGTCGGAACCGACAAGCAGGGGTTGCTCATCCTCGACCCTGCGACAGGGAGCTTCCGCGCTTATCGACCCATGACCGATCAACAGGGTAGCCTGAGCAACCTACAGGTTTCTTCGATCTACCGCGACCGATCCGATGTGGTCTGGCTGGGTACCGGGGCCGGCCTCGATAGATACGTGCCGGCGCACGAGCGGTTCGCGCTGTACCGGCGACGCACGGGCGATCCTACGAGCCTCATCGACGATCAAGTCGCCTCGGTGGTCGAGGATCGGCGCGGGAATCTGTGGGTCGGTACCGAGTCCGGCCTCAGTCAAATGGGCCGATCCGGCCGAGTCCTGCGTAACTATCGCCATCGCTCAGAGGAGCCCGAAAGCTTGCTCAACGGTGGCGTGGAGGCGTTGCTCGAGGACCACGAGGGAGACCTGTGGATCGGTACCGATCAGGGCCTCGACTGTCTCGACATCGAAAGCGAGGTCTTGACCCACCTGCGGTACGATCCGGCTGATCCACAGGGTCTGATTTCTGCCATCCATAGCTTGGCGGAGGCCCCTCCCGGCGTCTTGTGGGCCGGCGGGCTGGGGGGCCTCAACCGACTCGACAAGGCGACTCGTCGCCTGGAGCGCTACCCTGACCTAGGCACCGTCTTGGCGATACGGACCGCTCAGACGGGAGGACTTTGGCTGGCGACCTATGGCAAAGGCCTACGGCGATTCGATCCGGCGCGGGGAGTCCAGCAGACGTACGCCAACGACCCCACGAACCCCCAAAGTCTAAGCTCGGACTTTCTGGCCGCTCTACACCAAGACACATCGGGGGTCTTGTGGATCGGATCTCTGGGTGGTGGCCTCAGCCGGTTCGAACCGCAGAGCGAGAGCTTCGTGTCGTATCGCGCGCGCGACGGCCTGGCGAGCGACAATGTCGTCGCCATTCTCGAGGACGCAAGCGGAGATCTTTGGCTGGGCAGTGATCGAGGCCTGACTCGGTTTGACGTCGAGACTGGCTCGGCCATCGTCTACAGCGTCGAAGACGGCTTGCAGGGCTCGGTTTTTAATCACGGTGCTGCCTGGCAGAGCTCGACCGGTGAGATGTTCTTTGGCGGCACTTCAGGCCTCACGCGATTCGATCCAGGGCAGATTACTCTGGATCCTCTGGCCCCAGAGGTGGCGATCACAGACTTTCTGCTGCTCAATCAGTCGACCCCGCTCTCGGCCCGCCGCGACGATAAGAAGGGCGAGATTCCGCACCTGGTGCTCGACCATCGCGATGACATCTTCGCCTTCGAGTTCGCCGCCCTGCACTTTGTTAAACCGGGACAGAATCGCTATGCCTATCAGTTGCAGGGTTTCAACGACACCTGGATCCCCACCGATGCCCGCAATCGCTTGGCGCAATACACCAATCTCGATCCCGGACCCTATACGTTCCGTGTCAAGGCGGCCAACAGCGACGGGGTGTGGAACGAGGAGGGCGCCGCGGTTCGGATCACGGTGCTGCCGCCACCATGGAGGACGTGGTGGGCCTATGGCTTCTATGCCGCGGGCGTGGTGGCGATCGTCGGCGGCTACCTGCGCTCACACCGGGAGGAGCTGCGGCGCGAGCAGGCCACGGCACAGCGCGAGCGTCAAGCGGCAGAACGCGAGCGGGCGGTCAATCGGCGCCTGCGCGAGGTCGACAAGCTGAAGGATGAGTTGGTAGTGCAGCGCACCGCTGAAGTCGCCGAGCGCGAGCGACTGCTGGAGGAGCGCCAGCAGCTCATCCGCCGTCTCGAAGCCAAAAATGCGGAGTTGGCGCGTTTCAACTACACGATGGCCCACGACCTCAAGAACCCTTTGGTCACGATCCTGAATTTTCTCGGCTTGGCGCGGCGAGATATGGAGCACGGCGCAACGGCTCGCCTGGAAGACGATTTCGAGCGCTTGGAGCGCGCCGCCGAGCAACTGCATCGACAGCTCGAAGAGCTCTATGAGCTATCGAAAATCGGCCTGAGGGCGACACCACAGGACGCCGTGCCGCTGGATGGGTTGGTGCGTTCGGTGGTGTCGAAGTTGGCCGCCCGAATCGCGGAACGGCGAGCTGTGGTCGACGTCGAAGCAGATCTGCCGACAGTGCATGGTGACCGCTCACAGCTCGGCGACCTGTTTCGGCATCTGGTCGACAACGCGCTGTGCTACGCCGGCGAGGGGCAGGCACCGCGGGTCGAAGTCGGTCTGCGGCAGCAGGATGGCGAGAGGGTTTTCACCGTCCGAGACCACGGCATCGGTATCGATCCGCGATATCACGAGAAGGTCTTCGATCTTTTCGAACGGCTCGATCCAGACAAATCGGAGGGCACCGGGATTGGTCTGGCGCTAGCCAAGCAGATCGTCGAGGTGCACGGCGGCCGGATGTGGGTCGAGTCAGAAGGTCTCGGCCAAGGCTGTACCTTCTGCTTTACTCTGCCGGAAGATCGCCACGGGATGCCGTGAGCTCTGCCGAGGCCGAGCCCAGCCACGCTTCGCCGCGTAGCACGTCGACGGTACCCGCGTTCTCGGCTTGCTCGACGGCTTGGCTCACCCACTGCGTGTTCTCCAGCGAAGGGGGGACCGATACCGGATTGGGAGCCCCGAGAGCGTTGAGTGCATCGTAGCCTGCCAGCGAGCCGAGAATCACCAAGGGCGAGGCGGAGGCTCCTGGGGCTGCGTCGAGCAAGGGTGGCAGACGTTGCAGGGCGGTCGCGTATCGCTGACGATATTCGGGCAGGGGCTCGGTGGCGCGTTGTATCCAAAGTGTCGCCATCGGCAGGGTGACGCTGATGTGGAGGACCAGGAGAACAAGCACCGATCGGGCTCGGCGGCGGCGCAAAGAGTGAGTTTGCAAGATTTCGCCGGTGAGAAGACCGAGAGCAATGTAGGGCTCCATCAGGTAGTTCCACGACGAGAGGGGATTCGCTGCGAAGGCAGCCGCGATGGCCAGGCTGGTGGCAGCGTAGATGCATGCCGGGCTGCGGCGCGGATCGAAGCGGCAAGCGGCCGCGGCGGTGGCGAGGGCGGCCAGCCAGAAGCCCGTCAGGCCGGTCCGCAGCAGCATGTCGAAGCTCTTGGACCAGGCCGTCGGCAGATTGCCGAAGGCGGCGCCGGCTAGATAGGCCCCATCCGACAGGTGCTCGCAGATGGCAACGGCGGCCGGCAGGGTGATCGCCGTCAAGGCGGCCGAGCCCACTGCGACGCCTCGCCGGCCACTCAGCCAGAAAAAGAGGGCGACAGCCAGAGGTGCGGCGATGAAGGTCATTTTGGTCAGGAACGCGAGCAAGAAGGCGGCGCCACCCAACAGAATGCCGCAGCGGCTCGGATAGGTGGTGACCGCCACGAAGCCACCGACCGAGAGCAGCAGGCCGAGACTGTCGACCCGATGCAGAGGGGCGAACAGGATCAGTGGCTTGGTCGCCAGCGGCAGTAGCGCGCAGAGGCTGGCGAGCCACCCGTTGCCGGTTCTTCGCCGGACCCAGTAGAAGACCAGGCCAAGGGTCGACAGAATCGCTACCAGGGAGAGAGCTCGCCCTGCCAGGTAGGGATGCGTTGCAGTGGCTGGCAATTGGAAACACAGCCAAGGGTAGAAGGGGCCGTAGGGGTTCTGCAGCACCGGGAGGGCGTCGGGATGCACGTAGGGGAAGAGCCCCGATTGCCACCACAGTGTCAGTGAGAGCACCTGGACCTCGACTCGTTCGACCATGTGCGGCATCCACAACAGACGCCACCAGAAAAGTCCGATGACGACCCCAACAGCAGCCAGGAAAGCCACCAGCTCCCAGCCGGGGTGCGGCAGTTTGAGCTGATGGCTCGGCAAAGACTCCGTTTCGGGTCGTTCGGTGGATATCGTGACGTCCATCACCCGATAGAGTGGGCGGATGTCGAGAAATCCTTCGCATTTTCTCGCCTCGATCGGTTCGCGAGATCGGCGAGAAAAAACCGCGAAGGATTTTCCCCGCTCGCGACACTTCCTATTGATGCGTAGCGTCAATACCGCGATCTCTCAGAACAACCGCGCCGACCAGACCCTGGTGCGCCGGATCCTGGCCGGAGATGAGGATGCCTTTCGAGGCTTTTTCGACCAGCATGTGCGGGGTCTTTACCGCTTCGTCCTGCCACGGGTCGACCGTGACGCCGAAACGACCCAAGAGATTGTTCAGAGCACTCTGGTGAAGGCCGTCCAGAGTCTCGAGTCTTTTCGGGGCGAGGGGACGCTGAGCTCGTGGCTCTACTCGATTTGCCGTTTCGAGATCAGCGCCCACTATCGACGCAAGATGCGCCTCCCGCGGCAAGAGCCCTACGACCCCGTGGCTGCCGAATCGCTGGCGAGCGACGCCGACGAGCCAGAGATAGCGTTGGGTCGCAAAGAAGTCGGTCAGCGTGTCCACGAGATACTCGATCGCTTGCCACGCCACTACGGGGACGCCTTGGAGTGGAAGTACTTGGAGGGACTGTCCGTCAAGCAGATCGCGGCGCGTTTGGGCATGGCTCCCAAGGCTGCCGAGTCTCTCCTCACCCGGGCGCGCAAGGTCTTTCGCCGCGAGTTCGAGCGCGCCGAAAGGGCGGCATCGGGCGAAGCAAGAGCCGCAGGACTTCGTTTGGAGACCGAGCGATGAGCGACGACGAACGACGCGAAGAGGCCTCGAGAGCTGTTCCCGAGGCATCCGGAGACGATTCGGTCGGCGGCCTGCTGCGCCGGGCCGGGCCCCGGCCGGAAGTGCCGGAGGAGGCGGTGGCAGAACTTTGGGAGGTCTCCCGCGGCGCTTGGCGGGACGCAGTAGATCGCCGAGCCGGCGGGCGCTCACGACCGCGCCGCGGATGGTGGATGGGCGTGGCCGCGGCGGCGGCTCTTCTGCTAGCGGTCGTTCTTCCGCGATGGCGAGCTCTCGAGCGAACCGGCGAACCGGTGGCGACGTTGACCTATAGTGCCGGCGAGGTCGTTGCAACGAACGAGGGGCGATCATTTCTGTCGCGAGGCGGAGATCAACTGCTCGCGTCGACGACTGTCGAGACGGTGGCGACCTCGGTCGCCTCTGCCCGTGCCGCCTTGGAGTTGGTCGGTGGTCCACAGGTCAGGTTGGACGCCGGGACCCGGCTGCGTTTGGTCTCGGCCTCGACGGTGGCTTTGGAGAAGGGGGCAATCTATGTCGATTCGTCCGGGGCAACGATCGAGATCGAAACCCTCTGGGGCGTGGCGCGAAACCTCGGGACGCGCTTCGAGGCAAGGATCCGTCCGGCCGCAGCTGGTACCGAGCTACGGTTGCGCATTCGCCAGGGGCGTGTGGCTATCGAGCGCAACGGAGCCATCAACCGGGTACAGACGGGCGAAGAGTTGACGGTTCGGGCCGATGGCACGGTGTCGCGCCGTCGAATCGACCCACACAGCGTCGAGTGGGATTGGATCCGTTCCGCGGCAGCGCCTTTTGCCATCGAGGGACGGCCACTTAGAGAGTTCCTCGACTGGATCGTGGCTGAGAACGGCTGGACCCTCGAGTCGCTGCCCGAAGACCTGGAGCCATCACGGCTCGATAAGACCCTGCACGGCAACATCGATGGACTCGATGCCGAAGGTGCCCTGCAGGTGGTGTTGCCGGGCTATGGCCTGAGCTATCGGCTGGTCGACGGTCGGCTGTGGATCGAGCCGACGTCTTAGAAATCCAATCGAATGCCGAACGAGGCGGTCCGCCCCCGGTCGAGCTCCGGGGTAACGGTCACGTCGACCTCGCCAGAGGGCGTCAGCTGGAAGGCGAAGTCGGTCGACAGACCACGAACATTGTCGTGGTCGTAGAAGTTCTCGATCCCCAGATAGGCGTCGAGCTGCAGCTTCCACAGCGACCACGAGCGATGCGCCTGCAAGTCGAGTCGATGATAAGTCGGGAGTCGATCGCTATGGAGCGAGCCGAAGATCGGCTCGAAGCGGACCGAGCCGTCTTCGGTCGAGGTCGCACGGCCCGACAGCGGCGTGGTCGGCCGGCCGCTGTGGGCGGCGAAGATCAAGCGCAGGCTCCACTGCCAGGGCGTGCGGTAGGTGGCATCGAGGCGCAGGCTGTGTGGTCGGTCGTATCGTCCCGGGGTCTCGTCCTGTTGCAGGGCATCGATCACCCGAGCATGGGTGTAGGTCAGTTGCCAGTCAAAGTGCGAATGGGCTCCGCGTAGGGTCGTCTCGAGGCCGTAGCCTCGGCGTCTCTCCGGTGCCACGAGAATGCGATCGTTCTCGATCTCGGGGAACCGGCTGATCGGTTTGTAGAGGTTTTCGAACAAGGCACGGGGCCGACTGACGGCGCGCCAGTAGGCGTCGAGGCCCAGCGTTACCTGGCTGCCCAGGGCTCGGTCCAGGCCGAGGCTGGCCTGTCGACTCAGCTCGCTGCGAGAAAACGTCGTCTCACCATCCGGTACCTGCAGCTCGTAGGGGCGCTGGGACTGATGAAATTGCCCCCAGGCGGCACGTAGTACGGTGTGGGATCCGAGTGCGGCGGCGACAGCGACGCGGGGGCTCGAGCGACCGTCCTCGGCGAAGGCAGTGTGGTCGTAGCGCAGGCCGGCGTCCAATGTCAGGAACGATCGCGGGCGCCAGCGAGTGCTGACGTACGCTCCGCCTTGCTCTCCCGCGATATCGTCTTGGAGCGCTTGTTCGGGGGACGGGAAGATAGCGTCCAGAGTACGCGTCGAAGGGGCGGTGTTGCTGTAGAAGTAGTTCACGGTGTAGTGCCGAACGTCAAACCCCCATCGGAGCTGTCGCACCTCGGCGAGCTGCAGGTTCCAATCCTGGCGCAACCCACCTCGCCGGACCGAACGAAGATCCTGGATCGAGAAATCGTCGCTGGTCGGATTCTTGATGCCAAAGCGATCACGCGACAGGCTCGCCAGGGAAAGAGTCGACGTCAGAGCCAAACTCCGAGCCAGCACCGCCTGATGGGTGAGCCAAGTGTACGCATCGCTGTAGTCGGTCTCGAACTGGTCGCTGGGCGCGAAGCCGACCGGATCTGCGACCGAGGTGAGGAAGCGATAGTCGTCACTGGCTTCGAGACGATGCAGTCGTAGGTCCTGC